>NZ_JBNDIC010000026.1:0-86490 GCF_056755475.1 Rhizobium sp. KNZ2-6A
GGCTGGGCTACACACGTGCTACAATGGTGGTGACAGTGGGCAGCGAGCACGCGAGTGTGAGCTAATCTCCAAAAGCCATCTCAGTTCGGATTGCACTCTGCAACTCGAGTGCATGAAGTTGGAATCGCTAGTAATCGCGGATCAGCATGCCGCGGTGAATACGTTCCCGGGCCTTGTACACACCGCCCGTCACACCATGGGAGTTGGTTTTACCCGAAGGTAGTGCGCTAACCGCAAGGAGGCAGCTAACCACGGTAGGGTCAGCGACTGGGGTGAAGTCGTAACAAGGTAGCCGTAGGGGAACCTGCGGCTGGATCACCTCCTTTCTAAGGAAGCTGTGGAATTGGTAAGACGATCGGCACATGTCTTCGGATATGGCCCGGTATGAACCTTCCCGTGCTTTTTAGAACATAGATGGCACCAGTCAGGTGACCATCGAAACGCAATACGCCACGGAAATGCCTTTGGCATTCGGATGGTATGGCGAGCCTCGCCGTCCACGTTTCTCTTTCTTCAAGAAGACAAAGAACCGCGTCGATCCGGATAGTTTTTTCTGTCTGGACCGGTTTGACGAGAATGGGCCCGTAGCTCAGTTGGTTAGAGCACACGCTTGATAAGCGTGGGGTCGGAAGTTCAAGTCTTCCCGGGCCCACCATGCTTCGCCTTTTGGCTACGCATGGCGCAGCCGGGAATGGACGGTGACGCGGATTGTTGCCGAACCTTGAGGTTTATCCTTGAGGCGATCGAGCTGATGGGGCTGTAGCTCAGCTGGGAGAGCACCTGCTTTGCAAGCAGGGGGTCAGCGGTTCGATCCCGCTCAGCTCCACCAATCTTCGACTTGTCGAAGATTGTCTCGCCGAAGCTTGAAAGCGAAGGCGGACTGGTTTGGCGCATGTTGTCGCACTGTTGGTGCTGACACTTAAAATGTCTTCTGAAGAAAATAAGGTTTTGCATCGGCTTTTGAGCCTGGTGCGTGTTCTGCATACATTGTGAAGAGAAGATTGATCTGGAGGCTTCCAGGTGTTTTGAGCGACCGTAAGGTTGTTTGAAGCGTCCGAGCCCAGTTCTGATGATCCCATGGATGGCCTAGCCGGCCGGATATGGGTGAAGGGCTGGAGGTAGGAAGGAAGCTTGTCGCTCTGGATTGTCGTTGTTGGCCCTCTTTGAGGGCTTCTGATGGACAATCGGATTACCGTTGCCTGACCGCGCGGTATCGGATCCAATCTCGAGAAGCTGGTCTTAAAGATAGACTGCAGGCGAGCTGCTCGGCGTAGCTCCATATCAGCGCAAAAGCCTTTTGGGTTTTGCGCGTAAGCAGATCTATCGAACACGTCGATGGCATTATGAATTGGTGTGATTGTAAAAGGTAATCGCATCTGCCGCGTCCCTTCGGGACGTCGGCTAAATGATGAGCATTGGCAATGAGAACGATCAAGTGTCGTAAGGGCATTTAGTGGATGCCTAGGCATGCACAGGCGATGAAGGACGTGATACGCTGCGAAAAGCCGTGGGGAGCTGCGAATAAGCTTTGATCCATGGATCTCCGAATGGGGCAACCCACCTTAAATGCTTGGGAATCTGGCGCGCTCAGCGCGCCAGGCAGTAGCCAATAGGCAATAGGCAGTAGTTGAAAGAGACTATTGCCTATTGCCTAAGACCTATTGCCTTGGCGCGAACGCGCCAGGTTCCAAGCATTGTTATGAGGTATCTTCATCTGAATAAAATAGGGTGTAAGAAGCGAACGCAGGGAACTGAAACATCTAAGTACCTGCAGGAAAGGACATCAACCGAGACTCCGCAAGTAGTGGCGAGCGAACGCGGACCAGGCCAGTGGCAATGAGTGTTAAAGTGGAAGAACCTGGAAAGGTTTGCCGTAGAGGGTGACAGCCCCGTACGCGTAGATACACTTATTGTCCTAGAGTAGGGCGGGACACGTGAAATCCTGTCTGAACATGGGGAGACCACTCTCCAAGCCTAAGTACTCGTGCATGACCGATAGCGAACCAGTACCGTGAGGGAAAGGTGAAAAGCACCCCGACAAGGGGAGTGAAATAGAACCTGAAACTGGATGCCTACAAACAGTCGGAGCCCGCAAGGGTGACGGCGTACCTTTTGTATAATGGGTCAACGACTTAGTGTAACAAGCAAGCTTAAGCCGGTAGGTGTAGGCGAAGCGAAAGCGAGTCTGAATAGGGCGATATAGTTTGTTGCATTAGACCCGAAACCGAGTGATCTAGCCATGAGCAGGTTGAAGGTTGGGTAACACCAACTGGAGGACCGAACCCGCATCTGTTGCAATAGATTGGGATGACTTGTGGCTAGGGGTGAAAGGCCAATCAAACTCGGAAATAGCTGGTTCTCCGCGAAATCTATTTAGGTAGAGCGTCTGACGAATACTCCCGGGGGTAGAGCACTGGATGGGCTATGGGGACTCACCGTCTTACTGATCCTAACCAAACTCCGAATACCGGGAAGTACTATCAGGCAGACACACGGCGGGTGCTAACGTCCGTCGTGAAAAGGGCAACAACCCTAACCTCCAGCTAAGGTCCCCAAGTCATGGCTAAGTGGGAAAGGATGTGAGGATCCCAAAACAACCAGGATGTTGGCTTAGAAGCAGCCATCATTTAAAGAAAGCGTAACAGCTCACTGGTCTAGTCAAGGGTCTTTGCGCCGAAAATGTAACGGGGCTGAAGCCATGCACCGAAGCTGAGGATTCCTCTTTGAGGAGTGGTAGCGGAGCGTTCCGTAAGCTGATGAAGGGATACCCGTGAGGGGTCCTGGAGGTATCGGAAGTGCGAATGTTGACATGAGTAACGATAAAGAGGGTGAGAGACCCTCTCGCCGAAAGACCAAGGGTTCCTGCTTAAAGTTAATCTGAGCAGGGTTAGCCGGCCCCTAAGACGAGGCGGACACGCGTAGTCGATGGGAACCACGTTAATATTCGTGGGCCTGGTGGTAGTGACGGATTGCTTAACTTGTTCACACTTATTGGATTGTGTGGGCGGGGACGCGGTTCCAGGAAATAGCTCCACCGTATAGACCGTACCCGAAACCGACACAGGTGGTCAGGTAGAGTATACCAAGGCGCTTGAGAGAACTATGTTGAAGGAACTCGGCAAATTGCACGCGTAACTTCGGAAGAAGCGTGACCCTTATGTACGCAAGTATGTGAGGGTGGCACAGACCAGGGGGTAGCGACTGTTTACCAAAAACACAGGGCTCTGCGAAGTCGCAAGACGACGTATAGGGTCTGACGCCTGCCCGGTGCTGGAAGGTTAAGAGGAGGGGTGCAAGCTCTGAATCGAAGCCCCAGTAAACGGCGGCCGTAACTATAACGGTCCTAAGGTAGCGAAATTCCTTGTCGGGTAAGTTCCGACCTGCACGAATGGCGTAACGACTTCCCCGCTGTCTCCAACATAGACTCAGTGAAATTGAATTCCCCGTGAAGATGCGGGGTTCCTGCGGTCAGACGGAAAGACCCCGTGCACCTTTACTATAGCTTTACACTGGCATTCGTGTCGGCATGTGTAGGATAGGTGGTAGGCTTTGAAGCAGGGACGCCAGTTCTTGTGGAGCCATCCTTGAAATACCACCCTTATCGTCATGGATGTCTAACCGCGGTCCGTCATCCGGATCCGGGACAGTGTATGGTGGGTAGTTTGACTGGGGCGGTCGCCTCCGAAAGAGTAACGGAGGCGCGCGATGGTGGGCTCAGACCGGTCGGAAATCGGTCGTCGAGTGCAATGGCATAAGCCCGCCTGACTGCGAGACTGACAAGTCGAGCAGAGACGAAAGTCGGTCATAGTGATCCGGTGGTCCCGCGTGGAAGGGCCATCGCTCAACGGATAAAAGGTACGCCGGGGATAACAGGCTGATGACCCCCAAGAGTCCATATCGACGGGGTTGTTTGGCACCTCGATGTCGGCTCATCGCATCCTGGGGCTGGAGCAGGTCCCAAGGGTTTGGCTGTTCGCCAATTAAAGCGGTACGTGAGCTGGGTTCAGAACGTCGTGAGACAGTTCGGTCCCTATCTGCCGTGGGTGTAGGAATATTGACAGGATCTGTCCCTAGTACGAGAGGACCGGGATGGACATATCTCTGGTGGACCTGTTGTCCTGCCAAGGGCATAGCAGGGTAGCTACATATGGAATGGATAACCGCTGAAGGCATCTAAGCGGGAAACCAACCTGAAAACGAGTGTTCCCTATCAGAGCCGTGGAAGACGACCACGTTGATAGGCCGGGTGTGGAAGTGCGGCAACGCATGAAGCTTACCGGTACTAATAGCTCGATTGGCTTGATCGTTCCCATTGCCAGTGCTCATCGAAAAGATGAGGCAATAGGATGTAGGCAGTAGGCAATAGCCGCCTGCCCAATATCCAGACGTGTTCAAAGAAAAGACGAAGCAGAAAGACTATTGCCTATTGGCAATTGCCTACTGCCTCTCTTCACCAGCTTCTCATAGGGCATAAACCGCTGGCGCGGTTTGGCCCGAAGTTGCGCTTTGCCGACCTGGTGGTTATGGCGGGGTGGCTGCACCCGTTCCCTTTCCGAACACGGCCGTGAAACGCCCCTGCGCCCATGGTACTTCGTCTTAAGACGCGGGAGAGTAGGTCGCTGCCAGGTCTGCTAATCGCAACTTCAGGCTAAATCGATGAAATCGATTTATGCCTCACGCTAAACCGCATCGGCGGTTTATGCGTCAATCTTCTCATCACAAACACGGCAAACCCTTCGGGGTTACGCTCAACGGCCTAGCCGTGTTACAATAGGCCGCTCACAAGCGGCCTTTGTCGCTTCTGGAAGAACTATGAACTGGTCCTGAAACGGTTCAGTTCGGGCATCCCAAAAAGGTGCCCATACGCGATAAACCTCCAGGTTTACGCAATCGCGACAAATCGCACAGCGGTTTGCGCTGGTAACACACGATAAACCGCTTCGCGGTTTACGTCGATGGCGCGGGGTGGAGCAGCCCGGTAGCTCGTCAGGCTCATAACCTGAAGGCCGCAGGTTCAAATCCTGCCCCCGCAACCAAAATTTACAATCACAAAGATCAGCTATCCAGGGCGCGAAGACTTCATCTTCAATGGCGATGCTAGATCCGAAACCAAATACGAATTTGACATTGTCAGCATCAAGCTCCTCCGCGTAAGCGTCGAGGAGCTTTTGGCGTTTGGCTTCTGCTTCAAACTCATCTGAAGCAATCAGAATGACCAGATCGTTCCGGGCCGCGGTCGCCGGAATTTATCAGCGGCCGCAGTAAAATCCCTTTCAAGAGCTTCTATTTGGCGCTTGTTGACCAGATTTCCACTTTGACAAAACGCTGTCAGTGGACCGCTTTGATTTTCTAAGACCGCCCTGTTGGTAGGCTCATCCGTCTATTGTGAAAGCCTTGTGACACAGGCGGCGAGCTCCGCCCTGTTTGAGCAGCCCATCTTCTCAAGGCAGCGCGTAAGATGTGTTCGCACAGTTGCAAAACCGATATTGAGGACGCGCGCAATGTCTTTGTCAGAACAGCCGCGTGAGATGAGGAGCGCGACGTCTCGCTCGCGATCGGTCAGAACGGAGAGTGTTACGTCAGGCGCGACGGATAGAGCGCGCTTGAGCAACGGTGCGAGGACTTTTAATAGGCCGATTTCACGGTCTGCGAAGTCCGGTTGGCGCCTGGTCCGCCAGATGCGCAGGTCCGCCAGTGCCCGTCCGTTGTCCTTGAGGAAGACATTAATGCCATGGTCGAGCCCGTCTTTCATTAGAAAGTCGTTGAAGAATTCCGTTTTGCTCAAGTCCGGTTTGGAAATCACCTCATCGACATAGGCCGGACGCCAGAGACTGCGCAATTGCCGGGTCATTGGATCGCGATACTGGAACCAATTCCTGTAAGCCTTGATGCTGTCGGGGGACTGGTTGATTACGAAGGGCTCGTCATAGGAGCTTATTTTGGGATTCCATTTGTAAGACGCCAGCACATCCGCCCGCATCAGGCGCAATATGTCCGGAAAGATAGTTTCCCTGATCTCCACCGACCCTGGGCTTGTCAGTCTACCGACAATATCCGCGAACAGACTTGCCTCATCGAATGTCAAATCGAACACAGTCCCGCTCATGAGACCCCCAATAATTGGCGGAATCTTTTTGTCCGCTTAGTTCCCTTTTCCGGAATGGAAGCAAACAACATGCCAAAGATCAAGAATTTTCGACGCGTCTAATATGAGCTTGCTGACCAGAGAGTACGCCGGGACCCTAGCCGCGGCGCTTTGCCTCAGCGGTGACTAACAAGAACAAGCGTTCACCAACAAAATTGCGGATGGCGGTGCGCCCGTCATCTAACTAGCCCTTCACATGTCGAAATTCTGTGCGGGGACTAAAATGACGCTCAAGGCATTCACGTTGACCGAGATCGCCGCCGCCATGGCGCGGGGCAGACTCAGCGCTGAGGAGTTCGTCACCGATCTGTTGATGAGAAAAGCGAGCCTTGCCTCGATCAACGCCTTTGTGTCGCTGGACGAGGAGCGGGCGCTTCGGGATGCGCGTCAGGCGGATGCGGAGCGGGCGACCGGACAACTGCGGGGAGCGTTGCATGGCCTTCCCATTGCCTTCAAGGACAACATCAATGTTGCCGGCTATGTCACGACGGGTGGAACGCCGGCACTTCGCAACTTCAGGCCGGTGAAGGATGCTCCCGTCGCGGCCTGGCTCTTGAAGGCAGGCGCGATTGCCTATGGCAAGAACGGCATGCATGAGCTTGCCTATGGCGCAACCTCCGCAAATGTCGCCTACGGCGCGCCGCGAAATCCCTTCGATCAGGCCCGCACCTCAGGTGGTTCCAGCGGCGGAAGCGGGGCAGCCGTCGGTGCGCGGCTCGTGCCGGCCTCCATCGGGACGGACACCGGCGGCTCGGTGCGCATTCCCGCAGCCTTCTGCGGCGCATGGGGCTATCGTCCAACAACCGGGCGGTGGCCGACTGCCGGCATCGTGCCGATTTCCACGACGCGGGACACGCCTGGCCCGATCACGCTCTCCGCGACAGACATGGTGCTGTTGGACAGCGTTGTTACGTCCTCGTCGCCGGTCGTGGCGTCGGCTATAAAGGGCACTCGGCTCGGCATTCCTCACAAGCATTTCTGGGACCTCGTCGATTCCGAGGTCGCCGCGATCTGCATGGAGGCGCTTCAACGGCTCGTTGCCGAAGGCGCGGAGCTTGTCGAGGTTGATTCGCGAGCACTTCCAGAGCCCTATGCCGCAGCCGCGATGTCCATTTCGATCTACGAAGGAACGCTCGCACTCTCGGCATTCCTGTCCGATCACGACATTCCGCTGACCTTCGCGGAGGTTGCAGATCAGGTGGCAAGCCCGGATGTGCGCGAAATTCTTCTCGCTCAGCTCAATCCGGCGACGGCCATTAGTCCCTTGGCTTACGAGATCGCCACGACGGAGCATCTCCCCGCCTTGACGTCGGCCTATGCAGATATATTCAAGGCCAACCGAATCGACGCGCTTGCATTCCCCGTCTGCCGTCTGCCGGCCCCAGAGCTTGATCAGTCCTCAACGGTAGTAATCGCCGGCAAGGTACTGCCTATTTTTCCAGCCCTCATTCACAATACGGATATAGGCAGCGTCGCGAGCTTACCTGGGGTTTCCGTTCCGGCCGGCCTCACGCGGGCGGGCCTGCCCGTAGGCCTGGGCCTGGACTTCCCATTCGAACAGGATCAGGCGCTTCTCGCGTTCTCGCTTGCGATCGAGACGCTTTTTCCCATTCCGTCGCCCCCGGCATGAGGCGATCCGGGGAAATGCTCGGTCCGCGTGCGTCTCCGGCGAACGACGGCCCGCCCCTTATCCTCAATATTGCTGATGAAGAAACCCTCCATCGGCGTTATCCTTGACCCATTTCGTGATATCTCCAGAGGACTTCGATGAGCCACGACGATCACACGATGCCACCTTCCACACTCGCGCTCCGGATTAAGGCCATCGAGACGCTGATGGTCGAAAAGGGCAAGATCGACCCCGGTGCAGTGACGGAAATCGTTGATATCTTTCAGAACAAGCTCGGTCCGCGCATCGGCGCCGGCGTTGTGGCGCGGGCCTGGTCCGATCCCGCGTTCAAGGTGCGCCTGCTCGAAAACGGAACCGAGGCGCTGAAGGAAGTGGGCGTCAGCGGCCTGCAGGGCGAGGCAATGATCATCCTTGAGAATACGCCGGAGGTTCACAATGTGATCGTCTGCACCCTGTGCTCCTGCTATCCCTGGACCGTTCTTGGCTTGCCGCCGACATGGTACAAATCTGCACCCTATCGCAGCCGCATCGTCATCGAACCGCGCGCTGTGCTCGCTGAATTCGGCGTGAATATTGCCGACGACCGCGAGGTGCGCGTCTACGACAGCAACGCTGAAATTCGCTATATGGTGCTACCTGAGCGACCCGCCGGCACAGAGGGCTGGAGTGAGGACAAGCTGGCAGCTCTTGTGACACGTGATTCCATGATCGGCACAGGTGTGCCGCTGGCAGCGTCGGTGATCTGAGGAGAGAAGCGTCATGAGATCAATTGCCGATATGGGCGGAATGCAGGGCTTCGGCCCGGTCAATCGCGGCGACGATGACACCAGGTTCAAGGCGGAGTGGGAAGCGAAAACATTCGCCGTCAACATCCTCTCGCTCGCGGCTGGCTGCTTCAACATCGATGAAAGCCGCTACTCCATGGAGAACATGCCACCGCTCGATTACCTGGCGACATCCTATTTCGAACATTGGCTTTATTCACTGGAAGATCTGCTGATTTCCAAGGGCGTCTTCACTCAGGAGGAATATCGGGCGCGGATAGCCGAACTTGCCGCAAAGGAGGCTGGCCATGCTGCCTAAGGATATGGTCGCCATCGCGATAGCCACCGGTGCCTCGACGCTGCGCGCAGTCGAGAGTGTGCCGAAATTCAAGGTCGGCGATGACATTATGACGACGAACGACAACGTCTCCACCCATACGCGCCTGCCAGGTTATGCGCGCGACAAGCGCGGAACCATCGTCGGTTATGAAGGCGCGCATGTCTTCGCGGACGCGCATTCGGCCGGACGTGGGGAATGCCCTGATCATCTCTATCGTGTCCGTTTTGACAGCGAGACGCTTTGGGGCAAGGGGAGTGACGGGCCGGGGGCCGTATATCTGAGCCTCTGGGAAAGCTACCTACTGCGTGGAGATGTGTCGTGATGGCAGGTAATCTGACAATTGATCCGCGATGGCTCGACAACCGCCCTGCTTTTTCCGAACCATGGCAGGCGGAGGCCTTCGCGCTGACCATGCAATTGTCGCGCGCCGGACATTTCACCTGGGCGGAATGGGTCGTGGCATTTTCGAGCGAGATCAAGACCTCCCCGCAAGTAGAAGGGGAAGACATCAACACGGCCTATTATCGCCGGTGGATGCAGGCTATGGAAAAGATCGTCGCGGGTCGCGGCATGACGACGGACGACGAAGTGGCCAATTATCAGGAGGATTGGCGGCGTTCCTATTTCCACACCGAACACGGCAAGCCCGTCGAATTCCGGAAGGGGCTCGCGCCGATCCCGCCCGGAGCCTTGGAAGAGCTTGAACACGAGCATGACCACCACCACGAGCATTGCCACGCTGGCGACCACGAAACACATTCCGGTCCGGTTGCAGTGAGCCCTGCTCACAGACACGCTTCGGCGTAACTATTCCTCTGCAAACAACTGAACGGCCGACTTGTGGGACCAAAAGGTTCCGTATTGCTTTTTCTATCTGATTTTAAAGAAGAAAGTGATGGCGATGCGGCTACCGGATTATCCGCAAAACTGTTGATCCCGGACCTCGGGCGCCGCTCCTAATATGCTGAAGCCGGCCCCGCAAGCGGCCGCCCCACGGCGAACTTGCGACCGTAAAACCGCATTGACGGCAATAAAAATCGACAGAGGAAGAACAATGACATTCTCGCGCGACAACATGAGGTTCACTCGCCGTAGCTTCCTGCAGGCTGTAGGAGCCGGTGCCGCCGCCAGTGCGGCAACGTCCGTTCTGCCGGCTCCAGCTATCGCTGCCAGCCCGACGATCAAGATCGGCTATATCAGCTCGAAGACCGGCGCGCTTGCCCCGTTTGCCGAAGCTGACCCTTTCATTCTCGGCAAGGTGCGCGGGGTGTTGAAGGATGGGCTTGTCAATAACGGCAAGACCTACAAGGTCGAGATCATTGACATCGATGACCAGTCGAATTCCGACCGCGCCGCCACTTCGGCAAGCCAGTTGATCAACAACGATGGCGTCAATCTCATGCTGGCGCAGGGTGCGTTGACCAATGTTCCGGTCGCATCACAATGCGAAACCGCGGGTATCCCGAGCATCACTACCATGGATCCGTGGCAGGGCTGGATGTTCCCGTTGAAGGGGCGCCCGGAGGAGGGCTTCAAATATGTGAACCACTTCTTCTGGGGTATCGAGGACATCATCTCGACCTTCATCGGCATGTGGGATGCTCAGGCCACCAACAAGAAAGTGGGCACGGTTTGGTCAAACGACCCTCCCGGCAAGGTCTTCGGCAATGCGGAGATCGGTTTTCCCGCATCTTTGGGGAAGGGCGGCTACTCAATTGTCGACGTCGGCGAGTTCCAGCCGGGTGCAGACGATTTCTCGCGCCAAATTGTCGCCTTCCGCGATGCCGGCTGCGAGATTGTGACCGGTCTCTTCTCCCCGCCGGAATGGGCCGTCTTCTGGCGTCAGGCCCAACAGCTCGGCTTCAAGCCGAAAATCGCGACGCCGGCCAAGGCGCTGCTCTTTCCCTCCGGCATCGAAGCGCTCGGCAAGGCCGGCGACGGCATGTCCACGGAAATCTGGTGGACGCCGAACTATCCCTTCAAGTCGACGCTGACAGGCCAGTCCTGCGGTGAGATCGCGTCGGAATATTCCAAATTCTCTGGCAAGCGCTGGACGCAGCCGATCGGCGTCATCCATGCCATGTGGGAACTGGGCATCAACGCGTTGAAGAATGCCGCCGACCCGACCGATCCGGACGCCATTCAGGCCGTCATCAAATCGACCAAGATGACGACCGTCGTCGGCGATATCGACTGGGCCGGAAGCCCAATCAAGAATGTCGCCAAGCTCAAGATCGCGGGCGGCCAATGGCGTCTCCAGCCCGACGATACCTATGATCTGAAGGTGACCTACAACAAGAATGCTCCTGAAGTTCCAATCCAGGCCGACTTCACAATGGACTTGGCCAGGAAGGCTGGATGATGCCGGCGGCTGACACGATCAGGGCGCTCACTGTCGAAAATGTCGTGAAGTCCTATGGCGGACCGATCGTGCTGGACGGAGTCAGCATCGAAGTTGATCGCGGGAAAATTCTCGGAATTATCGGCCCCAACGGCTCTGGTAAGACGACGCTGTTCAGCGTGATTTCCGGAACCTTCGCGCCTTCCTCCGGCAAAGTATTCCTTGCCGGACGGGACGTGACCTCGTTTGGAGCTTCGGCGCGTGCCGTTGCCGGCATCGGCCGGACGTTCCAGGTCCCACAAACCTTCTCGCACATGTCCGTCTACGAAAACGCGCTGGTCGCCGCCGCGTTTGCGGGGGCGTTCAAGGGGCGCGCGGCGGAAGAGGCGGCGTTGCAGGCGCTGGAAATCTGCGGGCTCAAGAGCCGCGGCGACCTGATAGCCGGCAGACTCCCACTGCTTGACCGCAAACGGCTCGAGCTTGCGCGGGCACTGGCTACCAAGCCATCGGTCCTCCTGCTCGATGAAATTGCCGGTGGGTTGACAGACGACGAGGCCGCCGGCGTTGCGGCCATCGTGAAGGCACTCGCGGCAAGCGGTCTGGCGATCATCTGGATCGAACATCTCGTTCACGTCCTGACACATGCCGCCGACGAACTCGCGGTGCTGGGCGAAGGGCGCATCATCGCGCATGGCGAGCCGCATGAGACGATGCGGATGCCGAAAGTGCGTCAAATCTATCTAGGCATGGAGCCTGACATCGATGATATCGATCACTGACTTGCGGGCATCCTATGGTCCGCTGCCGGTCCTGTTCGGCTTCGACCTCAATGTGGCGCGGGGCGAGACGCTCGCGCTCATCGGGGCGAACGGCGCCGGCAAGACCACGACCTTTGCCGTGATGACAGGTAGGCTGAAGCCGCAGACGGGCAGCGTCTCGATCAATGGCCGCGACATTGCCGGTCTCACCACCATAGACATCGTCGTTCATGGGCTGGCGCTGGTGCCCGAGGGGCGGCAGCTCTTCCCGAGCCTCAGTGTGGAGGAGAATTTGCTTGTCGGCGCGCATTCGCGCCGGTCGGGCGGGTGGAACATCGAACGCGTCTACGAGATCTTTCCAACGGTCGCGGAATTCCGCAACCGTCCGTCCATGGCGCTTTCGGGCGGACAGCAGCAGCTCGTCGCCATCGGTCGGGCGCTCATGTCCAATCCTGACGTTCTGCTCTGCGACGAACTCTCGCTCGGTCTCTCCCCGGCTGCTGTCGATATCGTCTATTCGGCGCTTCAGAAGCTGCGGGGCGAGGGGCTGACGACGGTGATCGTTGAGCAGGACATTGCCCGTGCGCTCTCCGCCTCGGATCGTTTCGCCTGCATGCGCCATGGTCAGATCGTGCTTTCAGGCGCATCCAAGTCGGCGGACAGGGCGGAAATCTCAAACGCCTATTTCGGGATGCGCTGATATGCTGGAAACACTCATCAACGGCGCGTTGGTCGGCGCACTTTACGGCCTCTATGGTCTCGGACTGTCGCTCTGCCTCGGTCTCATGCGGCAGATCAACCTGGCACATGGCGACTTTATCGTCTTCTCGGCCTTTCTGGCCTTGCAGCTCACGACGCATCTCGGCATCCAACCGCTGCTGGCGCTGCCCATCGTGGTGCCGGTCATGTTTGTGATCGGACGGCTCTTGCAGCGTTTCGTCATCGAGCGAACGTTGGGGCGTGGGGAGATGCCGCCCATTCTCGTGACCTTCGGTCTGTCGGTCATTCTGCAGAACGTCATGTTGCAGCTTTTCAGCGCCGATACGAAGAGTCTTGATCCAGGCCCGCTCGGAACGGCTGCCATCAATATCGGCTCGGTCGCCATCGGTGTCCTGCCGCTTCTTACGCTGGCGGTAGCGGTCGGGATTTTTGCGCTCACCGCCGCCGTCTTTGGCCGCACGCGCTTTGGCCGCGCGGTCCGGGCGACTTCGGACAATGAAGCGGTCGCGCAACTGATGGGCATCGGGACACGTCGCGTCTTTGCCACTGCGATGGGCTTTGCGCTGGCGATTTCCGCCGTTGCCGCGATCTTCTACGGGATGCGCGGCACGTTCGACCCGTCTACGGGGCCGGAGCGGATGCTTTTCGCCTTCGAGGCGGTGATCCTCGGCGGGCTCGGCTCGATCTGGGGAACGCTCGCCGGTGGCATCATTCTCGGCATCGCCCAGGCGGCCGGCACGCTCATCGTCCCAAGCCTGGGGCCGCTTGTTGGCCACGTCGTCTTTCTCACCGGCCTGCTGCTGATGCCGGGCGGTCTCTTTACCAAAAGGATACGTGTATGACGCTCGCCTCGCCCTTCGCCCGGTCGCTCGTCACAGTCGGATTGATCGCTGCCGTCCTGATTGCCATTCCGTTCGCCGGCTCGCGCTATGCCGTGCTGCTGACGACTGAAATCGCGGCGGTGCTATCGATTGCCCTGATGTGGAACCTACTTGCCGGTTTCGGCGGCATTGTCTTCATGGGCTTCCAGGTCTTCATCGGCATCGGCGGCTACACGCTCTTCATGGTCGCCAACGGTCTCGGCCTGCCGCCCTTTCCCTTGGTCATCGTTTCGGCGCTGGTCTGCGCGGCCTTTGCATTGCTAATCACGCCGATCCTGTTTCGCCTCTCCGGTGCGCAGCTTGCCATCGGTTCGTGGGTGATTTCCGAAGTCGTTCGGCTGATCGTCTATCATACCGCCGTGCTCGGCGGCGGCGGTGGCATCGCGCTGACGGCGGTGCGTGGTATCGACCGTTCGGTCCGGCTTTTTGCCACCTACGGGACGGCAGCTATTATTCTGCTCATTGCGCTTCTGACCTGCGTCGGTCTCATGCGCGGCCGCTTCGGGTTGGCCCTGCGCGCCATGAAGGATAGTCCGCTTGCAGCCGAAGCCATGGGCGTGACGATCCGCAGGACGCAGACCTATGTGCTTCTGATCGCCGCAGCGATCGGTGGTGCGGCCGGAGCCTGCTATTATATGGTCACCTTGCAGGTGAGCCCCACGGCAGGCTTTTCCATGAACTGGATGGCGATCATCCTCTTCGCCGTCATTCTCGGCGGCATCGGCACGCTCGAAGGTCCGATCGTTGGCGTGGCGATCTATTTCCTGCTGCGCGAGACCATGGGCAATATCGGCTCGCTCTATTTCATCATCCTGGGCCTGCTGGCGATCGGCGTCACGCTGTTCGTTCCGGGCGGAGCCTGGGGGCTCCTGAAATCGGTGATCAGGATCGACCTTCTGCCCATTCGCCGCAAGATGCGGGAGGTGGGGCAAGGCGCCTGAAGGCCGCGCCCTGCTATCCCCCGATATTAGTCACGGCAATGAAGCTCGCAAAAGAAACGCGATTGGCCGGCGCCGAGCGCGTCCTCTAGCCTCTCCCGACAATAGCCCTTGGCATATGCAAGCCGGAGGTAGGGCTTCGTATGTAGCGGCAGTTTCAGCCGTCGATATGCGCGAAATCTCATTCGCGGGGAGGAATTTTATGCGCGTGATTAACAAGGCCTTGGCGAGTGCCGCAGCAGTGGCGATCTGCACTGTGTCTGGCGTGGCCCAGGCCCAGCCAACCGAAGTCATTCACTGGTGGACATCGAAGGCGGAATCGGCCGGCATCAAGGTGATCGCCGATGCCTTCAACCAGAGCGGCGGCGAGTGGAAGGACGAGGCTGTCGCCGGTGCCAGTGCGGCCAAGACTGCCGCAATTAACCGGATCGTCGGCGGCAATGCGCCGGATGCAGCCCAGTTCAGCATGGGCGCGGACATCAACAATCTCGTCGAAAGCGGGTTGCTTGCCAATCTTGATACCGTTGCTCAGGCCGGGAACTGGTCACAGGTTATACCGGCAACCGTTATGAGTGCGATCACCCGCGACGGACATATCTATGCTGTTCCGGTCCAGCTTCAGGCGACCAATTTCCTCTTCGCTTCCAAGGCGGCACTCGATAAGGTTGGGGCGACCATGCCGAAGACCTGGGACGAGTTCTTCGCAACCGGCGACAAGCTACGCGCGGCCGGTATCGTGCCTTACGCGCAGGCCGGCGATCGCGATGTCTGGTTCATGAACACGTTTGCCGCAGTGCTCGCCTCGGTTGGGGGTGTTGATGGCTGGAAGCAGTTCACCGGGCCGAAGGGCGCTGACTATGTGCACTCCGACGCCTTCAAGCCGGTCGCAGAAATTCTCGCCAGGCTGCCGAAATATGCCGATAGCGGCGTATCGGGCCGCCAGTGGAATGTCACGAACCAGATGATCCTCAAGGGCGAAGCCGGCTTCTTCATCATGGGTGGCTGGGCCATCGGTGAAATCGTTGCGGCCGGCAAGAAGCCGGGCGAGGACGTGCTGTGCTCGATCGCCCCGAACAATGCGCCGGCCGTCGTCAATGGCGACGTCTGGGCAATGCCCGTCAAGGGCGACAACCTGACCGAGGCGCAGAAGAAGCTTGCCGAACTGACGACGTCGCTCGAGGTTCAGTCGAAATTCACGACCGCCATGGGCTCGCTGCCGATCCGCACGGGTGTTGATGCCTCCCGCTACAATGCTTGCGCCGCAGCCGGTGCTAGCGCCATCGAGAAGGGCAATTCCGTCGCGGCGCTCATGATCCCCTTCTCGCCGGAAAAGGTCGGGGCGCTGGGTGCTGAACTCAAGGTTCTCTGGGCCAAGCCCGATGCGAAGCCGGATGATTACGTCACGGCGGTCGCGGGCGTCCTCGAAAAATACTGATCGGACCAAACGCTTGCTGATCGGCATCGTCGGTCGGCTCCATTTTCATCAGCATCATCCAGGGTTAGAACAATGCATGGGCTTTGGCGCGGAAGGTTGCAGGTCACTCTGGCCATGCTTCCAGCGTGGATCATTGTCATCGGCGTCTTTATTGGCGCGATGATCTGGACCTTTGTCATTTCGATGACGAATTCCAGGCTGATCCCGATCTATAAATTCAATTTCTTCGACCAGTATGTGCGGCTGATGAACCAGGATGCCTGGCTGGTCTCGGTCGGGAACCTCGTCGTTTTCGGAGTGCTTTTCATCCTGGTGTGTCTCGTTCTCGGCTTCCTCATGGCTGTGATGATGGACCAGAAGATCAGGGCCGAAAGCCTGTTCCGCACCATCTTTCTCTATCCCTATGCCATGTCCTTCGTCGTTACCGGCCTTGTATGGCAATGGGTGCTCAATCCGACCTTCGGCATTCAGGCGACGATGCGCAGCTGGGGCTTCGACAATTTCGTCTTCGACTGGATCGTCCGGCCCGACCGCGCCATCTTCGTTCTGGTTCTGGCCGCCGTCTGGCAGGGCAGCGGCCTCGTCATGGCGATCCTGCTGGCGGGCTTGCGCGGCGTGGATGAAGACCTCTGGAAAGCCACGAAGGTGGACGGCATCGCCAAGTGGCGCGTTTATACGTCAATCGTCCTCCCCATCATTGCGCCCATGGCAGCGACTGCGACGGTGCTGCTCTCGGTTTCCGTCGTCAAGGCCTATGACCTCGTCGTGGCGCTGACCGGCGGCGGCCCCGGCAATGCGACAGAAGTGCCGGCCAAGTTCGTCATGGAAAACCTGTTCGAACGCCAGAATGTGGCGCTGGCCAATGCGGGTGCGATCATGATGCTCGCTGCTGTCGTCGTCATCGCCACGCCCATTTACTATGCGCGCCGCTATATGGCGCAGAAAGCAGCGGGCTAAGCCATGGCGCAACGTCAAGAGAAAAATATTGCCCGAATCGGCGTCTACGCCTTTCTCGCCGTCATGGCGGCCTTCTTCCTGATGCCGCTTTACGTGATGGTGGCGACTTCATTGAAAACCATGGACGAGGTGCGCGGATCATCCATCTTCGCCTTTCCGTTGCGCCCGACGCTCGAGGCGTGGAAGACGGCTTGGAGTTCGGCCTGCACGGGTCTCACCTGCTCCGGCGTTTCGGTCGGGTTCTTCAATTCGCTGAAGATCATGATCCCCTCGACTTTCCTATCGATCCTGCTCGGGGCAGTAACCGGTTATGCACTGTCCTTCTGGCGCCCGAAGGGAGCAGGCATCATCTTCGCAGTTCTCGTTGTTGCGGCCTTCATCCCCTATCAGGTCTTCATTTATCCGCTGGTCCGGGTTCTCTCCCAGGTCGGGCTTTATAACAGCCTTGCCGGCATCATCATAGTGCATGTTATTTTCGGCCTGCCGGTCATGATGCTGATGTTCCGCAACTACTACGCCGGCTTGCCGCGCGACCTTTTCAGCGCCGCGCGCGTCGATGGGGGCGGGTTTTGGGATATCTTCTTCCGGCTCATGCTGCCGCTCTCCCCGCCGATCCTGATCGTGGCGGTGATCCTGCAATCCACCCATATCTGGAACGACTTCCTGTTCGGCCTGGTCTTTGCCGGCTCCGACAACCGGCCGATGACCGTGCTGCTCAACAATATCGTCAACACGACACAGGGCGAGAAGGCCTACAATGTCGACATGGCCGCAACCATCCTGACGGCCCTCGTTCCTCTCGTAATCTACCTCGCATCCGGACGTTGGTTCGTCCGCGGCATTGCCGCCGGTGCAGTGAAGGGATAATCGATGACCGCCGTTTCCATCCAGGACCTCGAAATTCAGTTCGGGGCTGTCAAGGTCCTGCAAAACCTCAATCTCGACATTGCCAGCGGCGAATTCATCGTGCTTCTCGGCTCGTCAGGCTGCGGGAAATCGACGCTGCTCAACTCCGTTGCCGGCCTCATCGACGTGCATGGCGGCAAGATCATGATCGGCAACAAGGACATGACCCATGCCGAGCCGAAGGATCGCGGCATCGGAATGGTGTTCCAATCATATGCGCTTTATCCGCAGACGACCGTCGAGGGAAACCTGACTTTCGGGCTGCGCATGGCGAAACTGCCGAAGAACGAGATCGAACGCCGCGTTGCAAAGGTCTCGGACATGCTCCAGATCAAGCCCTATCTGAAGCGCCGTCCGTCCGCCCTTTCCGGCGGCCAGCGCCAGCGCGTGGCGATCGGCCGGGCGCTGGTGCGCGACGCCGATGTCTATCTCTTCGACGAGCCGCTCTCCAATCTCGATGCAAAGCTGCGCGCCGAACTGCGTGTGGAACTCAAGACGCTCCATGAGGATATCGGCAAGACGATGATCTATGTGACACATGATCAGGTCGAGGCGATGACGCTCGCGACCCGTATCGCCGTCATGCAAAACGGCGTCATCCAGCAGCTCGCCTCGCCGGAGGAAATCTATAACCGTCCGGCCAATCTCTTTGTTGCCGACTTCATTGGTTCGCCGGCTATGAATTTCCTCTCCGGCACGATTGTGCCGCAAGGCGAGCGGGTCGAGTTCAAGCTGAAGGACGGCCATGCGCTCGATGTCAGCCCTTATCCCTTCGCCAGGCGACCGGCAGCGCCGATGGAGGTCATTCTCGGCATCCGTCCGGAGCATCTGGTAATTTCGCCACGCGAGGGCCTGCTGCCGCTCAACATGGTGGTCAATGTCATCGAGACGATGGGTGCGGATACGGTCATTTGGGGAACGTGCGGTTCTCAAAAAATCTCGGTGCGGGTCAACAGCGAACTCAAGCTCAACCCGGCGCGCGGCAGCACGCTGAAGCTCGGCTTCTCGCTCGGCAGCGCCTCGCTCTTCTCTACCGCCGAAGGCGTGCGGCTTTGAATTTCATGAATATGGGTGCGTGAGACGAAATGACTGATGAAATCTGGATCGAAGACACACTCGCAAAGCTGACGCTTGAGGAAAAGGTGTCACTGCTGTCGGGCGCGAATTTCTGGGAAACTGTTGCCATCGAGCGCCTGGGCGTGCCCTCCGTCAAGGTCTCGGACGGGCCGAACGGCGCGCGCGGCGGGGTGACGGAAAACGGACCGACGGCGGCCGTTTTCCCCTCCGGTATCGCGCTCGGCGCAAGCTGGAACCCGGACCTGCTGCGGGAAATCGGCAAAGCGCTGGCGCAGGAGGCGCGCACCAAGGACAGCAATGTTCTGCTCGCGCCCACCGTCAACATGCATCGCGGCCCGCTCAATGGCCGCAATTTCGAATGCTATTCGGAAGACCCGCATCTGACGACGGAAATGGCGCTGGCCTATATCGGCGGACTGCAAGCGCAAGGCGTCGGCGCGACGATCAAGCATTTCATCGGCAATGAGAGCGAATACGAGCGGATGACCATGTCCTCCGACATCGATATCCGCACCCTGCGCGAAATCTACCTGCCGCCTTTCGAGGCTGCGGTGAAGGCGGGTATCTGGGCGCTGATGTGCTCCTATAACCGCCTCAACGGCACCTTCACCAGCGAACATAAATGGCTGCTCCACGATCTCCTGAAGGTCGAATACGGGTTTGACGGGCTCGTCATATCCGATTGGACGGCGGTGAAGAGCGTGGCGGAAAGCGTCAATGCCGGCCTCGATCTCGAAATGCCCGGCCCCGCGCTCTATCGCGGCAAGAAGCTTCTCGATGCCATTAAGCGCGGCGAGGTCGATCTCGACATGGTCACAGACGGGGCGCGTCGCGTGCTGCGACTCGTGGATCGCTCGGGCGTACGCAACACGCCCCGCGTCAAGGCGGAGACGTCCGTCGATCTGCCGGAACATCGCGAGCTCATCCGCCGTGCCGTGGCGGAAGGATCTGTTTTGCTGAAGAACAATAGTATCCTGCCGCTTGACGGAACCAAGCCGCTTAAAATCGCAGTGATCGGCCCCAATGCCGCCGTGGCGCGGATCATGGGGGGCGGCAGTGCGCGGGTAAACGCACACTATCGGGTAAGTCCGCTCGATGGCGTGATGGCCCGTGACAATGTCGAGGTCTTCTTCGAGGAAGGCTGCACCAACCATTTCCTGCTGCCGGTCGTGTCGGGCACGATGACGACACGCTTTTACAACAACGAAGATTTCGGCGGGCGGGCTGTCTTCAAACGGGAATATCCGAGTTCGGACGCCAAATGGTTCGGCTCGCATGAGCCGGGCGTCGATCTGCATCTCTTCACGGCGCGCTCTTCTTTCGATGTCACGCCTGATAGGACTGGGCGCTATGAACTCGGCCTTGCCAATGCCGGCCTTGCACGACTTTATGTCGACGACGTGCTGACCATCGACGGCTGGGAAGGCTGGGTACCAACTGGGGCAACCTATTATCATTTTGGTGGCGACGAGCGTCAGGTCGAAATCGAGCTCGAAGAAGGCCGGACCTATCACTTCCGTGTCGACTATCGCTCGACCACCGGAGTCATGGATGGCATTCAGGCGTTCCGGGTTGGTCTTTCGCTGCCGCCGGGCGAGGCGGGGCTCGCCCGCGCCGAACGCGCGGCTGCCGCCGCAGATGTCGCTCTCGTCTTTGTCGGGCGGACGGCCGAGTGGGATAGCGAAGGCCGTGATCTGCCGGGCATCGATCTCCCGGGCGCGCAGAACGAACTGATTTCCCGCGTGGCGGCGGCCAATCCAAACTGTGTCGTCGTGTTGCAGACCGGCGGGCCGGTTGCCATGCCGTGGAAAGGTGAGGTCGCGGCGATCCTGCAAAGCTGGTATCCGGGACAGGAACTCGGTCATGGCGTGGCAGATGTGCTCTTCGGTGACGCCGAACCCGGCGGCCGCCTGCCGCAGACCTTCCCCGCGACGCTATCAGCCAATCCGACGATCGGCAATTATCCCGGCGAGAACGGCCATGTCGCCTATCGCGAAGGCGTGTTCATCGGCTACCGGCACTATGATCGCGCTGGCGGTGAGGGCGTGCTTTATCCCTTCGGCTTCGGCCTTTCCTACACGACGTTCGAACTGGGTGAGCCTCGGCCGTCTGCCTGGACGATCAGCCCCGGCGACAGTGTGGCGGTTACTACGTCGATTCGCAACACCGGTGCGCGGGCTGGCAAGGCCGTGGTTCAGGTCTATGTCTCTCCGCCGAAGGAGCATGACCGTCCGGTGAAGGAGTTGCGCGGCTTCAGCACGTTCATGCTTTCCGCCGGTGAAGAAGGGAGGGCGGACATTACTCTTGGCATGCGATCCCTCGCCTATTTCGATGCCCAACACAACGCCTGGCGCGCACCGGCTGGCGACTACACGATCCTGATCGGCACATCCTCTGTCGATCTGCCGCGCAACATTACAGTCACTCTGGGGGATGACTGGGAAGAAGTCTGTGCGATGGCGGCCCCTGAGACCTGACGGGGCCGTCTGGAGGCCAACTCTAGGCGGCTCTCTCTTTCGTGTTTTGGGCCTCACGTCGGACGGCTTCGCCACGCGGCTTGCTGGACCGTTCTAGCGCAGTGTCTCCGGGGTCCGATAATAATCGTAGGGACAGGGCTGAAAGTTTTGCAAAATATCGCTCACTTGTTCCACCATCCAGTTGCGCGCGTCGCTGCGCAGCGTCTGCCCGCCATGCCAAAGCAGCCGGACCTTGAAATTCGGCATGACGAAGGGCAGCGGCAGCCATCGGAGATTGAAGCGCTCGGAGAAGCTTTCGGCGGTGCGTGATGGCAACACGCCGATGAGATTGCTCTGGCTGATCACGAAGGGGAGAGCGGTGAAATGCGGTAGCACGATATGGACGTGCGCCGGCTTCGGCCCTCCGACCGTTGCAAGGCTTGAAACCTGCCAATGTTCGGAAGCACCGTTGACTACGGCGTGGCCGTTCGCCAGAAACTCGTCCAATGAGAGCGTATTGCCGATGGTTGGATGATTCTTCCGAATGAGCGCGACATAGTTCTCCTCGAAAAGATCGCGCTGCCTGAGATCCGGATCGATCTTTTTCAGGTTGCCGATAGCGAAATCGATCTGCCGGAGTTTGAGCTTCTGTTCGACCTCATGGACGGCCAGCGGCACGATGTCGAGGCGGATCGAGGGTGCGATGCTCGCCAAAGATTCGGCAATCGGTGGCAGGAAGGTCATCTCACCCAGGTCGGACAATGCAATGGTAAAATGCTCCTTCGCCTCAGCCGGAACGAAAGGCTCGTCTGCCTTCAGGGCATGATCGAGACGGTGCAGCGCCGTCGCGCATTCGCGATAGAGATGCGTGGCATGCGCGGTTGGCGACATACCCTGTGGGCCACGCAGGAAAAGCGGATCGCTGGTAATGTCGCGCAGGCGCGAAAGCGCTTGCGACACGGTTGGCTGCGACATATTCAGCCGATTTGCAGCCGCAGTCACCGTCTGGCACTCGTGTATCGCAACGAGGACGCGCAACAGATTCAAGTCTTGCATGTAGGCCTCCTCCCGAGATGCTCAACATTTACGTCTCAGACGCGCAGGTCCGCTCCATCGACAAGGGTGAGCAGGCTGGCAAAGGTCGTCGTGACCGGCGTGGCAATACCCAGTGTTTCGCCGGTCTTGCTGACTGCCCCCGTAATCGTGCCGATTTCCATACGCCGGCCCGCAAGCCGGTCCTGCAACATGGATGGCTTGTGCTGCCTGTGATTGGCAAAGGCGTGTTCGACCGACTCCCGGATATGATCTGCATCGACGGCAAGGCCGCGCGCCTTTGCGACCGCGATAACCTCATCGAGGATGGTGAAGACGATGTTGCGCGACTCCTGCCGGTCGCCCATTTCGCCGACGGTCAGTCCTGTTATGGCGGCAAGCGAGTTGAGCGCTGAATTGAAGGCCAACTTTTCCCAAATTGCCACTTCGACATGCGGATCGAGCTTGCAGTTGAGGCCTGCCCCATCGAGGGCGCTGGCAATAGCCTCCAACTTCTCGGAAGCCTGACCGCTCGCGGCCCAGACCTTGATCTCACCTTCGCCGGGAACGTTGACCAGGCCCGGCTCGATCAGCGTCGAAGGCCAGTTGGTCATGCCCATAACGATGCGGTCGCGGGCAATGAAGGACTCGATTGCCTCGACATTGCCGATGCCGTTTTGAACCGTTAGTGCCCAGGTATCCTTGCCAATGACATGTTTCGCCGCTTCCATCGCGGAGGAGGTATGCATGCCCTTGGTGAAGACGATCAGCAGATCGAAAGGATCAATATAGCGATCCGCCGGGCCGACCGGCAGGCTGTAAGCCTTCTCGCCGAAAAGGCCCATCATCCGGAGCCCTTTAGCGCCAATGGCGTCAATCATCCTACCGGATACTTCGATAAGGGAGACCGAGTGGTCCTTTTCCGCCAAGCGTCCGGCAAACAGGCTTCCCATGGCTCCAGCCCCGATAATAGCGATCTTCATGCGTCCTCCCTCCTTTTCCGGCTCCTTCGTCCTGGCCATAGGGGTTGGAAATACCTTTATTAGGATAGTTTGTCATCAAATATTTGGACATCAAACTATCTTGCTGACCAATGGCGCATCGGATAGGGTTCAGGCGTACAGGAGATGGGCAGGTTGAAGCTGGCGCAACGGCTGGGATACCTGCTGCGGTGCATCGGGCGGCAGATCCGGCAATTGCGACACTACCGTCCGAGGAGGAGGAAACCATGGATAACATTCAGCTTTTGATCGACAATGAAGACCGTGCAGCATTTTCGGGCGGGGTATATGAGCGCATCGATCCGGTGACCGGAGAGATCGCGACCAAGGCCGCCGCCGGCCAGGCGGAAGATGCCCATGCCGCGGCTGATGCTGCCGCTGCCGCCTTCGCGCAATGGTCGGCATCGGGTCCGGGCGAACGCCGCAAGCTGCTCTTGAAGGCGGCCGACATCATGGATTCCAAAGCGGGCGAATTCATCCGTCTGATGACCGCCGAAACGGGTGCGACCGCGCCCTGGGGTGGGTTCAATACCATGTTCGCCGCCAATATCCTGCGTGAGGCCGCAGCGATGACGACGCAGATTTCCGGCGAGATCATTCCGTCCGACAAGCCCGGCACGCTTGCCATGGGCATCCGCCAGCCAGCCGGCGTCTGCGTTGGGATCGCGCCTTGGAACGCCCCAGTCATCCTCGGCACACGTGCCATCGCCATGCCGCTTGCCTGTGGCAACACGGTCATCCTGAAGGCCTCCGAAATGTGCCCTGGCACGCATCGCCTCATTGGCCAGGTGTTGCGCGAAGCGGGCTTCCCTAACGGCGTCGTCAACGTCGTCACCAATGCGCCGGCCGATGCGGCCAAGGTCGTTGAGACACTGGTCGCCCATCCGGCCGTCAAGCGCATCAACTTCACGGGCTCGACCCGCGTCGGCAAAATCATCGCCAAGCTTGCAGCCGAGCATCTCAAGCCGGTTCTGCTCGAACTCGGCGGCAAGGCACCCTTCCTTGTTCTCGATGACGCCGATCTCGATGCGGCCGTCAATGCCGCCGCTTTCGGCGCCTACATGAACCAGGGCCAGATCTGCATGTCGACGGAACGCATCATCGTCGATGCCAAGGTCGCGGATGCTTTCGTTGAAAAATTGGCGACCAAGGCGAAGGCGCTTCCGGCCGGCGATCCGCGCGGTCACGTTGTTCTGGGCTCACTCGTCACGCCCGAGGCGGCCGAACGAGTGCAGGAAATGGTCGATGACGCTATTGCCAACGGTGCGGCACTCGTTGCCGGTGGTACTCATAATGGTTCCATCATGGAGGCAACGCTCGTCGATCGCGTCAGGCCCGACATGCGCATCTATTCCGAAGAATCCTTCGGTCCGGCCAAAAGCGTAATACGTGTGAACGGCGATGAAGAGGCGATCCGCGTCGCGAATGATACGGAATATGGCTTATCATCCGCCGTCTTCAGCCGGAATGTCGAGCGCGCTATGGCCGTTGCCCGCCGAATTGAAAGCGGAATTTGCCACATAAACGGTCCGACCGTGCATGACGAAGCCCAAATGCCGTTTGGTGGGGTCAAGGCTTCAGGTTACGGCCGCTTCGGCGGACGTGCAGCGATTGCCGAATTCACCGATCTGCGTTGGATCACGGTCGAAGACGCACAGCAGCATTACCCGTTTTGAAGCCGCAACGGAGAGCGATTGTGACAGTATCACCCAAGCCCGCCGAAGATTCGCCGAGTAAGAACGAAAGTGACGATCTCATACCGACGGTATTCAGGGACGTCGTCGGTTATCACCTTCGCGTGGCCCAGGAGGTTTCTTTCCAGACATTCAGCGCGATGCTTGAAAAGAGCGACCTGAAGCCTGGCTGGTATTCGATCCTGACGATCGTTTCCGAATATGACGAGCTGACCCCTTCGGAATTGAGCAGGGTCTGCGGTCGCGACCGCTCGACCCTGACTTCGACGCTGAAGGGGCTTGCCATTCGCGGCCTGATCGAACGGCGACAAAATCCTAACGATCAGCGCAGCTACAGCGTCAGCCTCACAGACGAGGGTCGCAAAATGCATAAGCGGCTGCATGCCGTTGCACGCGAGCATGACCGCCGTCTCGATGCCATCGTCGGAAAGGACAAGGTAGCCCTGATCGCGATTTTGGCGAGAATTGTCGACGCGCTCGGCAAAGGCTGAAGTCGCTCACAGCGTCGCTGACCGCCCTTCAGGCACCGCTTCGCTGGCGATTAGAAGACATTTCGAACCCCGGGGATTTCCCGCGCAATTCGGCTTGGAGGAGAGCCGGAAACGGTTGTGGTGTGCCCGTGAACTTCAAGGACGGAAAAGGGCGTTCAGTCAAAAAGTCCGTCCCATCCCACTAATCTGCGTTCTCAGCCACCTCTGAGCAGAATGAAAGCGAGTCACATTCATGATGGACACCAAGGCTCCAACCATTACCGCCGGCGGCGCTCTTCTCGCGCGCCTGAAGGCCGTGGGCGTCGATTATATCTTCGCCAATTCCGGGACCGATTTCCCGCCGATCATCGAGGGTCTGGCAGAAGCTTCGGCCAAACAGATCCCGCTGCCGAAGGCCATCGTCATCCCGCATGAAAACGCCGCCATGGGCATGGCGCATGGTTACTATCTGGCAACGGGACGCGCACAGGCCGTCATGGCGCATACCAATGTCGGCCTCGCCAATTGCGTTATTGGTGCGATCAACGCGGCGACCGAGCATGTTCCCATGCTCGTCTTTTCCGGTCGCACGCCCGTCGTCGAAAAGGGCCGGCTCGGCGCCCGCACGGTGCCGATCGGCTGGGGTCAGGAGATGCGTGACCAGGCCGCCATGATCCGCGAATCGGTCAAGTGGGACTACGAGCTGAAATTTCCTGAACAGGCGGTCGACATCGTCGACCGGGCCTTCGCTATCGCCAATTCCACCCCACGCGGGCCGGTCTACCTAAGCCTGCCGCGCGAGGTTCTCTGCGAGCCGTGCCCATCGGACGAACTGGAGGCGCCGGCAACGATTGCTGCCGCGAGCGCCGCGCCGCGCCGCGCCGATATCGAGGCTGCCGCGAAACTGCTGAGCGAAGCCAAGAACCCGCTGATCATCGCGCAGCGTGGCGCAGGCTCGGCGGAAGGTTTCGAGACCCTGTCGCGCCTTGCCGACGACTGGGGCATTGCTATTTGTCAATATTGGGCCATCCAACTAGCCGCGCCAACCGACCATCCTATGGCGGTGGGCGGCGACCCAGCCGAATGGCTTGCCAAGGCCGATCTCGTACTGGTGATCGACAGCCTTGCGCCATGGTCGCCGGACATTCATTCGCTCGAGCCGGACTGCAAGGTCGTTCATATCGGGCAAGACCCGCTTTATTCACGCTTCCCAGTTCGCAACTTTCCCTGTGACCTCGCCCTTGTCGGTGACACGGCCGAGGTCATCATCGAACTCGCCGCTGCCGCTTTGACGTTCCTGCCGACAACGGCGAAATTGCGCGAAGCGCGGCGTGCCAAGGTCGCAGACGCTGCGGCGCAGCGCCGCGCTGCGGTCCTGGAGCGTGCGGAAGCGGGCAGAGGCCCAGTCATGTCCAAAGGCTTCGTCAGCGCCTGCCTTTCCAAGGCGATCGAGGGCAGGGATGCCGCCATCCTGTCCGAACTCGGCGCGCCGCTGGAGGAGTTGACCCTGCAAGCGCCGGACACCTGGTATCAGGAACCCCATTCCGGCGGGCTTGGCTGGTGCTTTCCGGCAGCGCTGGGCATGAAGCTCGCCCGGCAGGACAGGCTGATCGTCGCCACCATGGGTGATGGCTCCTACATGTTCTCCAACCCAGTTGCCTGCCACCAGATTGCTGAAGCAGCCGACATTCCGCTTCTCATACTGGTTCTCAACAATTCCGAATGGGGTGCGGTGCGCCAGTCGGTGCTCGGCGTCTATCCGGATGGATATGCGGCGAAGGCAAACACCATGCCGCTGGTTTCGCTTGCGCCGACACCGGACTTCACTAAGGTGGCGGCGGCGAGCCGCGCCTGGACTGCGCGGGTGGATCGCGCGGAGGACCTAGCCGGGGCTCTGGCAGCCGCGATCGAACAGGTGACGATGCACAAGACCCAAGCCCTCGTCGAAATCCGGATCGCGCCCTGATGACCTTTCTCAACGTCGAGGAATACAGGCGGAAGGCACGGCGCCTGTTACCACGCTTTGTCTTTGATTATCTGGACGGCGGCTCAGAAGACGAGGTCGCGCTCAAGGAAAACCGCAGGGCTTTCGAGGCGATCAAAATGACGCCACGACTGCTCAACAATGTCTCCGTCCGCGACCAGAGCGTCGAATGGTTCGGGCAACGTCTGCCGATGCCGATCGTCATCGCGCCGACCGGGCTTAACGGCCTTTACCGGCGCGACGGAGATATTTTGCTCGCCAGGGCTGCTTCCAGGCTGGGTATCCCCTTCACCTTGTCGACGGCCTCGAATAATTCCATCGAAGACGTCGCCAAGGCTTCGAATGGCGATCTGTGGTTTCAGCTTTATGTCATGAACCGCGATTTCGCCGATCAGTTGGTGGATCGGGCGCTTGCGGCCGACTTCAGTCATCTGGTTTTGACGGTGGATGTTGCGATGGGCGGTAAGCGGGAGCGCGACGAACGAAACAACTTCGTGATGCCGTTCCGCTTCCGCCCCAGGACAATCGCCGATATCCTGTGTCATCCGCGTTGGCTGTGGGACGTTGGCCGGTATGGCGCGCCATCAATGGCTAATCTCGCCACGGACATGGTCACAGATCCCAATACGCAGGCAGCACTTCTTTCCCGCAAGATGGATGCGAGTTTCGATTGGGACGACTTGAAACGTCTGCGTGACCGCTGGCCCCGTCGTCTGCTGGTGAAGGGGCTTTTACACCCAGACGACGCTAAGCGCGCTATCGCTCTCGGCGTTGATGCCGTCGTTGTCTCCAACCATGGCGGCCGCCAACTCGACATAGCTCCCGCACCTATCGACGCTCTGCCTCGCTTTTCCATCGTCAACGCCCCGATCATCGTCGATAGCGGCATCCGGCGTGGCAGCGATATCGTCAAGGCGATTTCGTTGGGTGCGAGCGCGGTGATGATCGGCCGCGCTGCCCTGTTCGGCCTTGCTGTCGGCGGTGAGCAGGGGGTAGTCGAGGTGATTGAGCTTCTGGGACGCGAGATTGACAGAACACAAGCGCTGTTAGGGACGAGGGAGCTTGTGCGACCAACTTCCGGCGCATTCTTGCCTGATGCCAGAGGGGCGCTCGGGGCCGACTAGTTTTTGAATTGGCTAATGATGTGTCATAGCTTGAGGTAAGCTCGTCCTGGAGGAAAGACCGCCGAAAGCATAAGAGATGTGCGAGTTGGAAGAACGGAGCTATCCTTCTTTCACGTTTTGGCTTGAAATCTACAAGTCTCTGAGGGTTCAGGCCCCCGCAACCAATCTTCCCTCTCCAAGACCACTATCGCTGGCGCGAAGACTTCATCTTCGCTGGCGATGGTAGCTCGTCGTCCTACGGACCATAACCTGAAGGCCGCAGGTTCAAATCCTGCCCCCGCAACCAAATACAAAAAAGCCCGCACTCAGCGGGCTTTTTGTATTGTGGCAACGCGTCGCGCATTTAACGCCTCATCAGGCGCCCGCAACAAGCCAAAGCCGACGCAGCCGCACAGAAAACAACAAAGCCTCAACACGAAACCAATATTCCCATTTCCAGGCATCTTTATTGCTCGCGCAAAGCCATTTTCCTCGATCGCGATGGTAGCTCGGCGTCCCACAGGTCATAATATGAAGGGTGACGCGCTCGAGCATCGGTCAAGCGAGCAGTCCACCGGACGGTCAAGGCAACCAACAGCGAAAAGCCTGCAACCGGAACAAAAATTTCAATTCTGAAAGAATTGCGCACCGGGTTTTTGCGTTTGAGGCAGAATTTCTTTCGAATAAAATCAATTATTTAGCTCAGAATGTTCAAATCGGCGTGTACAATCAATTGCGATAAGCCTGACCGCGCCGAATGCTTGCTTTCCTACGACGAGGCCGTATCTTGTCGGCATGGAATATGAATGGGATGCGGTTGAAAAGGCGAAAATCGACGTAAGCATAAGCTTTTGTTGGCTGACCGCATTCCGGCACTTGAAGATTCCAACGCTGAGTCCTGGATCGACACACCGTTTGGCTATGGCGAAGAGTGCATAGTGATTCAAGGAACCAAGCAGATCGAACCCGTATCATCTCTGTTGGAAGAGCGGAAAAACATGAAGAACGCTAGTATGACGACGGTCGCCCCTAATTCCGGCAGCCCGCCAGCTGGGACGGATGCGGATCGGGCTACGGTCGGTGCAATGAGCGCTGTGGAAATTCATAAGGCAGTACTTGCCGATGTCGGCGCGCAGCCTTTAGCCGATTCAGGAAGCGGCTGATATGACCAAGCTGGACAACGTCAAGAAGCTGTGGGAACGACTCGGACAGAACCAGGAGAAATTCGTCGCTACCTATCGAATTCCCGTTCGTACCCTGCGAGATTGGGAATATCGGCGGAAGCATCCCGAAACCCCGTCCTGGGCCTATCTTCAGGTGATCGCCCAAAACGCCGAGGCCGTCGTCGCCTTGCCGCGGCGTGCAGCCTAAACGGGCGAGGAACTCCCGCTATGAGCAGAACGCTTCCTCGCTTCGACATCGAGTCCGTGCGCCGTCTGGCGGGAGACAAGGTTTTTGCCCGCGGCGAAACTTATTTCCGGAAGGGTTTGGTCGAGATTTTGGACCATGGAGCGGCGCGCGTTCTGGCACGGGTATCGGGTAGCGAGACCTATCGGACGCTCCTGACCGGAAAGGGCCGGAAAATCGGCGGCGAGTGCTCCTGCCCGGCCTTCGAGGATTTCGGTTTTTGTAAGCATATGGTCGCTGTGGCCTTCGCCGCCAATCAGGACGAACCGCGGGAGGAAGGCAACGCCTTCGATAATATTCGCCGCTATCTTCTGACCAAGGATCCTGCCGTGCTGGTCGGCATGATTCTTGATCAGGCCGAGCGGGATGCGGTGCTCTTCCGCCGGCTCGACATGGAAGCGGCCATCATGGACGAAGACGACAAGAAGGTTTTATCGCGCTTGCGCAAGGCTGTTACCGACGCCACACGCACCGGCGGGTTCGTCCATTACCAGGAGGCGGCGGATTGGGCGGCCGGGGTCGAGGAGGCTCTCGGCGCCGTTGGGGCGCTGGTGCCGGCCGGCCGGGCATCGGTTGCGCGGAACCTGGCCGAGTATGCGCTGAGCCGGATCGAAACGGCCATGGAGGAACTCGACGATTCCGACGGCTATGCCTTAGGGTTGCTGGAGCGGGCGCAGGATATTCACCTGGCCGCATGCAGCGCTGAACCGCCGAACCGCTGGAGCTGGCCCGCGATCTGTTCAAACGTGAAGTCGGCGGCGAGTGGGACACCTTTTCTGGAGCCTCCGAACTCTATGCTGAAATATTGGGGGATGCTGGGCTGGCGGAGTATCGCCGTCTTGCCGTTGCTGCGTGGGAGAAGATTTCGCCGAAGCGCTGCGCCACGCCGAGGAAGGACTGTGGCTGTTCGAGGATGATACGCCGGACGAAAGACTGGTGACGTTCGTGGCCGACCTACATCGAAAGGCAGGTCGGAACGACGCGGCTTTGGCGTCGCTGTGGCCGGCTTTCGAACGACGGCCGAGCCAAGCGTTATATGAGCAGATTCGCCGCCTTGGCGGCATGCCCGCGCGCGACCGTGCGGTTGCGGTCTTACGAGCGAAGCTGACCAGGGCCGATCCAAGATCCCGCGGGCTCCCGGCGGCCGATATGCTGATCCAGATTCTGATGATGGAAGCCATGCTCGACGAAGCCTGGAACGTCCTAGGCGCTCACAGCGCCGGCAGTCAGATCATCCTATCCCTGGCCCATGCCTGTGAAGCCACTCATCCGAAGAAGAGCCTCGCCGTATACATCGCCAGCGTCGAACAACTGGTTATCGCCGGAGGCAATCACAATTATCAGGACGCTCGAGGATTGATTGACCGCATGGCACGGTTGCGGGAGAGTGCGGAACACGCCGGCTATGTCGATGGGCTCAAAGTGAAATTCAAGGCCAAGCGAAATTTCGTGAAGATGCTGGCAGGTTGAGATGCGCAGGGCTGTCATCGAAGACGAGAACCGCAGGCAGATCGCGCGACAACGCGAATTCCGTATTGCCGCCGATTTGATCACAGAACGGTGGAGCCAGTTCACCGAAATCGTCTCGATCGCCATAACTGGCTCGGTCGCGAAGCCTCTGTGGAAAGAGGTGCCGCGCTTTGCCTCTTTCAGGAAGCAGGGAATCGAGCTCTGGCACGAGTGCACCGACCTCGATCTCATCGTCTGGATCGAATATCAGCATCGACTGAGTGAGCTGCGCCGTGCCCAAGACCTTACTTTACGAAAAGCTTTCGAGAGCGGCGCCGGCATCAGCGTGGTCGGCCATCAGGTGGATACCTTCTTGATTGAGCCGGTCACCAATCGCTATCTCGGGCGGCTGTGCCACTTCAGCCAATGCCCGAAAGGTAACCGCGATTGCCTGACGCCGGGCTGTGGAACGATCGCCTTCAACAAGGTGATCGAGGATTTCTCGCCTGATGAGAATTTACTCGGAGCGGCGGTCGTACTCTATCGACGCGGTTCAGGGATTGTGTCACGCGCGACGGACCTGCCGGGTGTTGCGGAAATCTGAGGGATCCTAGCTCCAGCGAGCTGCAATATCTTTGGCTACAGGCTCCCGAAATCAAGCTCACAACTTCCTGAAGCATGTCGCGCGCCAGTGGGCAGCGGTTTTGCGATGACGACGCGCCTTCAGTATTGTTGTTGCCGTGATGCGATGCCCCAATTCCGTCGGACCACGCCTCCTCAGGCACCGGCCCGGTCAGCGGTGATGATCCATGCGCGGGAGTCAAAGAGCACGCCTTCGGAGGTCATATGAGCCTCCAGCAGATCACGCAGCCGCTGCAGTGGTTGGTCGGGCGTCTCATCGGTGCGCGAGAGCGCGTCCTTGACCATATAGAGGCCGGCGAGGGCATCGAGGGCGGCGTCGACATTCGTCCCATAGAAGACCGGTTCCTCCACCTCGATGAAGTCGATCGAGGTGAAGCCGGCGGCGCTTAGCAGTTCTTTGGCTATGGCGGGATCGCCCAGCGAGAACGGCTTGCCGGCAATTTCTGGAATTGCGCTTCCCGGAGCCAGCGCATGCCTGATGGCGCTAGACCATTCGTTGCGCTCCTGGCTTTGCCATACCATCCAGGCGAGGCGTCCGCCCAGGCGCATTGCTTGGGCGATATTGGCAAATGCCGCCGGCGGATCGGCAAAGAACATAACGCCGAACCGGCTGATGCAGAGATCGAAGCCGGCCGCTGGAAATTTATGGCTTTGTGCGTCGCCCAGTTCGAAGCTGACGTTCCGTAACCCCGCTTCCGCGCAACGTTGCCGCGCAATCTCTAGCATCTCGGCGGACGTATCCACGCCGACCGCGCCGCCTTCCATTGCGGCAAGGCCTGCTTCCCGGGCGGTTTGGCCGGCGCCGCAGCCGATATCGAGCACGCGGTCATGCGCCTTGACGCTGGCGACGGCCCGTAAATGCCGGTTATGCCGTGATAGTTCAGCGTCGTAAAAATCGGCACATTGCAACGCCATAAGCTTCCCCCTCCGTCCAAACTGTCGGAGCTGTTCAGTTCTATCGGAATTCTCGAATAGCTATAACTCTTTGTTTTCACGCAATTCTGCCGGAAGCCGCCGTGCTCTTTTCTTGGAATTGCTCTGATGGAAGCCGGTCCCGTGCTGCACCCTCCTCATAAACTGATTGCATAATAGGATCAGTTATGCAATATGGAATCCAGTTGCAATTTGCAAGCGGATGGATTTTGTCATGGAACGAACGGGATCATTCGTCGTCACCGAGACTTCGGTCGAGGTCAAGGGAGCGGAACTGCAGACCCAGGCTTTCGGTGATCCCTCCAGCCCACCGATAATATTGATCATGGGGATGATGGCTTCGATGCTGTGGTGGCCGGACAGGTTCTGTGAGGCGCTCGCCGCCTGTCAACGCTATGTGATCCGATACGACCAGCGCGACACCGGCCTCTCGACACACTGTCCGCAAGGCGAGCCCCGGTATTCGTTCAGCGACCTGGCCGACGATGCCATCGCCATTCTCGACGGCTATGGATTGGAAACGGCGCATGTGGTGGGCATGTCGATGGGCGGCAGCGTCGCGCAAGAGGTGGCGCTGCGCCACCCCCGGCGTGTGCGGACCCTCACGCTGATGAGCACGTCACCGCTTTGCGTCGAGGGGTTGCCTGCCTCGACAAAGGCCTATCAGGAGCATTCCAGGTCGGCCGAAGCAATCGATTGGTCGAACCTTGCGGCTATCGCCGATTTTCTGCGTCGCGAGACGGCCATGCTTGCCGGCACCAGGCATCCGCATGATGCTGATGCTGCAAGTGCCTTGATCGCCCGTGACATGGCGCGGGCGCCGTCATTTGCCAGCGCCACGAACCATTTCACGCTCGTGAGTGAGGAAAGGCCTGCAAGGCTACAGGCCTCCGATATCAAGCTGCCGGTCCTTGCGATTCACGGCACGGCAGATCCGCTGTTTCCCATAGAGCATGGGGAGGCCTTTACCAAGGTCGTGCGAGATGCGCGGTTGCACCGGGTCGAAGGTGGAGGGCATGAAATCCACGCGCGCGACATTGACGGGATCGCGCAGGCCATTATCGATCACACGGCCTAACAACCGGAAAGCTCGGCATGGCCTTGCTTTCCGATCCGTCAGAGATCAGCTTCTCGGCTTCAAATTCTCGGCGTCGTAGAGCGGCTTGTAGCCGACACCCGCAACTTCCACCGGGTAGGTCTCGCCGAAATATTCGATCTTCAGCTTGCGGCCTTCCTGAGCATAGGACCAGGGGAGGTAAGCGAGCGCAATGTTCTTGCCGATGGTCGGGCCGTAGGCGATCGAGGTGGTGAAGGAGCGGCGGCCGAGCTCGTCGACGAGGGTTTCGCCGGTTTCGGGATCCATGACCGGCAGGATGCCGACGGGGTAGCGCGCCACGCCGTTGGAATCCACATTATCGGTAACGACGAGCGTGCAGAGCATCGCCGGCTGATGATCGCGGGCGCGATATTCGAGGTGCTTCGCCTTGCCGCGGAAATCGGCTTCCTTGACCTTCGGGCGGGCAAGATCGGCTTCGAGAAGATTATATTCCGTCAGCAGGTCGGCATTCTGCAGGCGCAGGCTCTTTTCCATGCGGCGGCTGTTGGCATAGGTCTCGACGCCGACGGCGATGGCGCCCGTCGAGCGCAGCGCATCCCACACGGCCAGCGCGTCGCCATAGGCCATGTGCAGCTCCCATCCCTGTTCGCCGACATACGAGATGCGGAATGCGGTGACGTTCTTGCCGGCGACGCGGATCTGCCTGATCGCGGCGAAGGGGAAGTTGTCGTGCGACAGGCTTTCCGGGCTTTCGACCACCTTCTGCAGGTTGGTGCGGGCGTTCGGTCCCCAGATGCCGATCGTGACATAGCGTTCGGTGACGTCGGTGATGGTAACGTCGAAGCCCTTATCCTCGGCCACACGGCGCATGTAGTGGAAATCGCGCGGACCGGCATCGGCGCCGTCGATGAGACGGCAACGGTCGGCCATGCGGATCACGGTGAAATCGGCGCGCACCATGCCCTCGTCGTCGAGGAAGTGGGTATAGATGCCCTTGCCGATATTGGCGTCGCCGCCGATCTTGGCCGCGCAGAGCCATTCCAGCAGTTCGACATGGTCAGGACCTTCGATGTCGTACATGGCGAAATGCGAGAGGTTGATGATGCCGCAATCTTCGCTCAGCGCCAGGTGTTCGGCATTGGAGACGCGCCAGAAATGGCGGTTGTCCCATTCATTTTCACGCACGGGGATGCGGTCGCCATATTTTTCCAGCAGGTGCTCGTTTGCGGCGTAGCCGTGCGCGCGCTCCCAGCCGCCGAGTTCCATGAAGTAGCCGCCGAGCTCCTTCTCGCGTTCCCAGAAGGGCGAGCGGCGGACGTCGCGGCCGGTGGCATAGGGTTCGCGCGGATGGACGGCGGGGTTGTAGATTTTCTGGGCAGCCTCGGTGCAGCGGCCTTCGATGAAGCTCTCTTCCAGCATATGCGGATAGAAGCGGGAATAGTCGATTCTGTTGTGGTCGATCGGCGTGCGGCCATCGGTCATCCAGTCGGCAACGAGCTTGCCGAAGCCGGGGCCGTCCTTTACCCAGATGGCGACGCAATACCAAAGGCCGCGGACCTTCTGGCTTTCGCCGACGGATGGGCCGCCATCGGTGGTGACCTGCAAAAGACCGTTGAAGGAATGGCCTTCATTGTAGCCGAGCTCGCCGAGGATCGGCGTCAGTTCCATGGCGCGCTCCAGCGGCTCGATGATCTGTTCCATGTCGAGATCGCGCTGCGAGGGCGAGAGACGGGCCTCATGCTTTTCAAGGAGATCACGGGGATGGCAGAGGCGCGGGTTCTTCTCTTCGTAATAACCCCATTCGATCTGGCCGCCTTCGGCCGTCTTCGGATCGCCGGTGTCGCGCATATAGGCGGAATTGCCCTGGTCGCGCATCAGCGGGAAGCCGATTTCCTTGCCGGTGTTGGCAAACTCGTTGTAGGGGCCGAAGAAGGTCAGGGGATGGTCGACCGGCATGACCGGCAGGTCCTCGCCGACCATCTCGGCGATCAGGCGGCCCCAGAGGCCGGCGCAGACGATGACATATTCGGCTTCGATCGTGCCGCGATGGGTGACGACGCCAGTGATACGGCCGTCCTTAACGATCAGAGACTGGGCCGGCGTATTGGCGAAGGAGAGGAGTTTGCCGCTCTTTTCGCCCTGATCGATCAGCTTGCCGGCAACCGTCTGCGAACGGGGAATGACGAGGCCGGCATCCGGATCCCACATGCCGCCCTGCACCATGCTTTCCTCGATCAGCGGGAATTTCTCCTTGATCTCGGCGGGGTCGATCAGGCTCACGCGCGTGCCGAAGGCCTTGCCGGAGGTCACCTTGCGCTTGATTTCCGCCATGCGGTCGTCATCGCCGACGCGGGCGACTTCCAGGCCGCCGACGCGGGCGTAGTGGCCGAGCTTATCGTAGAAATCGATGGAGTAGAGGGTCGTCCAGCAGGAGAGGAAATCATGGCTGGTCGTGTAGCAGAAGTCGGAGGCATGGGCGGTCGAGCCGATATCGGTTGGGATACCGGACTTGTCGATGCCGACAATATCGTCCCAGCCACGTTCGATCAGATGGTGGGCGATCGATGCACCAACGATACCGCCAAGCCCGATGATTACGACCTTCGCCTTTTGAGGAAATACTGCCATTTCGTGCGACCCTGATTGATACTGGAGACGGATTTTATGATGTGTGCGACGCCGACCAGAGCCTGTCTACGACATATTCAAGATGCTTGCACGACCACCCGCAATGCCGTTCCCCATTGAGGAGCGCGTTGACAATCGCCGGCGGTCATGTCGCAAAGGCGACGGCATCGCTTCCGGTGAGGTTTATTGCGGGATGGACTGCATCATGATCTCGCGACGCAGGATCGGGCCTTCTTCGCCGAAATAGGTCGCCAACAGCTTCGCGAAATCATCCGACTGGTAGGTCTCGGTCAGCGTCTGATCGATGAGGAGGCGGAAGGCGGAGTCATCCTGCCGGAGCGCGATGCCATAGGGCTCGTGCGTGAAGAGGCGGTTGCCTATGGCGAGCGCGGATGGCTTGCGGGCATGCGATGCGAGATCGAAGAGCAAGGCGCGATCGGCGAAATAGGCGTCGATCTTGTGGTCTTCCAGCGCGTTCAAACCGTCCTGGTGCGTCGCGAAATTCGCAATCCGCGTCTTAGGCACGTCGGAACCCAAAGCCTCGCGCAGTGTCGCGCCCGTTGTCGTGTCGGCGCGGACGCCGATCATGCTCGTCGCGGGCGCCGGCTTGGCGGAGACCTGCGCCAGCCGCTTGTCGAGGAACAGAGCCATCAGATAATCAGGCGAATCCTTGCGCAGCAGGGCGCTGGCGCCGGTGATGAAGATCGGCTGCGAGAAATCGACGTTTTGCCGCCTGCCGAGATTGATGGTGATGGCGCCGCAGAGAAGGTCGATCTGGCCGCTCTTTACCGCATCGAAGCCGTCCCCGAGCGTGGTTTCCACATAATCGCGCTTCAGATTGGCGACCTTACGCCCGACAGCATCGGCAATCTTGCCGCAAAGGTCGATGGCATAACCCGTCGGATTGCCGCCCTTCTTCTTGAAGGAGAATGGTTCTTCGTCGCTGATATAGCCGATACGGATCGTGCCTTTTTGAGCGATGAGGTCGAGCGTCTGTGCGGCAGCGGCCGTGCAGACGGATATGCCGAGGACAATGCCTGCCAGAACCAGTCGTCTCATGCAATTCGCCGGCATCATCCCGATCTCCGAAAGAAAAATAGGCAATCGCAAGGGCTTAGGCGCAGATTATGGGCTGTCAGGCTTTTGTCAACGATGGATTGTTCCCGATTGTCTGCCGTCGAGTGGGGGTGGCGAAATCCGTGTGGGTTCGAGTCCGGCGCTTCAACGGGATAGTTCGTGACGCGCGGCCCAGCTGGAGATTGCTGCTGCAATCGCTTCGGGCTGATCCTCCGGTGCGATGTGCCTTGCCGGCCCGCAGTTTTCGATCTCCAATCCGGCAATATTCTCGCGACACCAGTCTATCATCGTTTCGCCGACCAGCAGCGTCTCCGCCGGACCGTCGAAGGTCAGCAACAGTTTCGGAATGTCTTCGCTGTTGGCAAGCCAGGCATCATAGGCTTCGATGCGCGCGACGACATCGGTGGGTTCGCCTTCGATCGGCATGGCGCGTGGCCAGGCGAGCAGCGGCCGGCGGCTTTCGCGTGTAGGGTAGGGCGCACGATAAACGGCATGATCCTCGGTGCTCAATCCATTCAGGACAGTGGCTTTCAGTGCCTGTTCGATGAAGAAATTCTCGTCCAGAACCTTCGTTTCGCCTATGCCCGGTGAGCGCAGCACCTCGTAGCGGGTGCGTGCATTCGGCATGTCGTTCCAGGTCAAAGGCCTGATGATCGTTTCCATGACGGCGATGCCGCACACGCGTTCCGGATGCCTGGCCGCCCAGTCGAAGGCGAGCGCGCCGCCCCAGTCGTGCCCGACCAACACGACGTTATCGAGCGCAAGGTCGTCGAACCAAGCCTCGAGATAACGCGCGTGGTCGTCAAACGAATAGACTATATCAGGTTTGCCGGACTGGCCCATGCCAATGAGATCGGGAGCGAGGCAGCGGGCAGGCACGGCAATGGCGGGGGTGATATGCCGCCACAGGTAGGATGAGGTCGGATTGCCATGCAGGAAGACGAAGGGGGTTCCCGTTCCGGCATTCTCATAGAAGATTGTCGAGTCCAGCACATTGAGCGAGGGCATGTGAGTATCCTCTTGTGATGCAAAGTGGTAAGGTACCTGTCTATTATCATAATAGTCAGGTACCTGTCTATGTCTGTGGAAGATTGCGCTCCCACTCGTCTGTCCCTGGGCCTGTTACTGCGGCTCGTGCATCAACATTGGACACAGGATGTCGAAGCGGCGCTGGAAACAGCCGGCTACGGCGATATCCGACCACCCCATGCCAATGTCTTCACCTTCATGCGCCCGGAGGGAATTCAGGTGAGCGAGCTCACCCGGCTTGCCCATGTCCGCAAGCAAACGATGACGCAGGCGGTGGAGGAGCTGGAGCGCCTCGGCTATGTCGAGCGCCGACCGGACCCGAACGATCGGCGAGCAAGATTGGTGTTCCTGACCGAGCGCGGCAGAGGCGTACGGCCGATCGCTGTTTCAACCGGACGCCTTGTGGATGAGCGGTGGTCCGATATTGCCGGTCCGCAGGAGATAGAAGGACTTAAACAGGCTTTGCAGGTGGTGCTTGGCAAGCTTCGTGCCGATGGAAGTGCCGAAGAGCCGATGGATGAGGCGGCGACATAGGCGGCTGGATTTACCGGGCGCGCGGCGAAGATGCGGCGTGCGACCCGTCGCTATCACGAAGAGTTTCGTTATCCCGTCACGGTTTCTAGCCTATCTCTTTTGCACCACGATCAACGGAAGGGAACGTCGATGCCGGAGAGGAGCTTCATCCGCGAGACAAGCGGCGCGAGGCGGAAAGCGGCTTTTGCTTTCTGCGGGACTTTCGCGATCCTTGCTGCGGCCTTCAGCCCTGCGCTGACATCGCCCGCAGCAGCCCAGACAATTATCGACGATTGGCATAAGGTGAAGCCGCCGACGCCGCCGGAGCTGAAGCAGGTTACGGTCGATCCGAAGACGACGGCGCTGTTGATCCTCGATTTCAACGGCGCACAGGACCCGACCAAGGGACCGTGCAACAAGAATACCAAACCGCGCTGCCTGGCCTCCGTGCCCAAGGTCAAAACCCTGCTCGATCACGCGCGGGCCAAGGAGATGCTCGTCGTCTTCAGCCTGGCTGGTGTAGGCGAGCCGCAGGATATCGCGACCGCGCTGGCACCTTTGGCAAGCGAGCCGGTCGTCAAATCCGGGGCGGATAAATTCATCGGCACCAACCTGCGCAGCATTCTCTCCGACAAGGGCATCAAGACTATCATCGTGACAGGCACGGCTTCGGAGGGCGCAGTGCTCGATACGGCCACCGACGCGGCGCTCAACGGCATGAAGATCGTGCTTCCCGTCGACGGCATGTCGTCCACCGAGCTCTATGGTGAGCAATATGTGGCGTGGCACATGGTCAATGCGCCCGGTGTCTCGCAGAAGACGACGCTGACCAGCATCGACCGGATCAAGTTCTGATCCGCCGCGGTTAGTACCGCGCGCGATGATCCATCGATCAACATCTCTTGAGTTTCGGTGCTTGTCGTCTGTGACATAGTATCGCCGGCAATAAGCTCTATGCGACGAACCTTCGGAGGATACGATTTCATGTCTTTTCGCCAGATGGTTCCCGGCCTGGTGCTGGCTTTTTCGCTGATCTCTACAACCGCATCCGCCGCGCCGCCCGAGCAGGGCCATAACGCGGCCGGCGGCGGCGGCGTGCTCTCGCTCCTGCCGCAGGACGCCGTGAGCGACCACGTGCTCAATGCGGATGGCAAGACCATTCCCTATACGGCGACGGCGGGGACTCTCGATCTCTTCGGCCAGGATGGCCAGCGCAGCGCGGCGATCTTCTACACCGCCTATGTCGCGAAGAACCGCGATGCGAACCGACCCGTAACCTTCGTGTTCAATGGGGGGCCGGGTGCCGCCTCCGCCTTCCTCAATCTCGGTCTCGTCGGCCCGCGTATCGTCGATTTTGGTCCGGATGGCCGCGATGGCGCCAATGCCAGGCTGGTCGACAATCCACAAAGCTGGCTCGAATTCACCGATCTCGTGTTGATCGACCCGATCGGCACCGGCTGGAGCCGGACGGTGAAGGCGGATGATCAGAATGATTTCTATAGCGTGAGCGGCGATGCCGAAAGCTTGGCCAAAGCGATCGCTCTCTACGTCAGCCATAACGGCCGCGCCGCATCGCCGAAATATATTCTTGGCGAAAGCTATGGCGGGCTTCGCTCAGTCAAGGTCGCCAACAGCCTGCGCGAGGATCAGGGCATTCTGGTTTCCGGCATCGTCATGCTTTCGCCCCTGCTGGAGGGCCGGTTCGTTTTTGGCAACGATGGAGACGCACTCGGCGCTGCGCTGGAGCTGCCTTCGCTGGCAGCGGCCGAGCTGGAACGGCAAAATGCCTTCAGCGAGAAAGCGGTCGAGGATGCGCAGACCTTCGCCTTGAATGACTATCTGCCCGTTCTTGCCGGGCCGCCGCCGTCGGGCGATAACGGCCGGGCCTTCTATGGCCGCGTGGCAAAGCTGACGGGCATTCCCGAAGATGTCGTCGCCAAGAACCAGGGCTTTCTCAGCCAAGTCTACCGCAAGCATTCCGATGGGGGCGGCGCGGATATAGCGAGTGCCTATGACGCCTCCTTCCTGGCGCCGGACCCTTATCCGCAGTCGGAGGCGGAGCATGGCGGCGATCCGATTCTGGATGGTTTCGTCCGCGCCTATGGCGGCGCCTTTTCGAGCTATGCCCGCGACGAGCTGGGCTTTCACACAGACATGACCTACACGCTGCTATCGGGATCCGTGAACAGGGAGTGGAAATGGGGCGAGCGGAACGGGGGCTCGCGCGCGACCGCCGGTGCCACCGACGATCTCAAGGAGCTGCTGTCGCTATCGCCATCCTTCCGGGTTCTGGTGGGGCAGGGATACAGTGATCTCGTCATCCCCTTCGGCGTCAACAAATACGTGCTCGACCACCTGCCGCAGGCCCTTGCCGATCGCGTGGCGCTGAAGCTCTATCGCGGCGGCCACATGTTCTACACACGGCCGGCGTCGCGCGAGCAGTTCACGATGGATGCCAAGGCTTTTTATGGCGGACAGGTTCAGGCAGCACCGGCGGCAAAGTCGAACTGACGGAGCCGGCTTACCGGGCTCGGCCTCGTCTCACGCGCTTCTCGCGACCATGGCCTTGATGGTTTCGAAGAGTTCGTCCTTTGCCTGCTGCGGGCTGATGTCGCCCGTCGTGGCGGCATAAGACAAGGCTTCGGCCGCACCCAGCATCGCCCAGAGGCCGGCCGATGCGATCGAGCCGGCATTGGCGAAGGGAATGAGCAGCGCGCGGCACTTTTCGATGAAGGCCGTTTCATATTCACGCTTGATCTTTTCAAGTTCCGGCGAGCCCGCGAGCGCGGCGATGATGCCGGGTATTTCGCGCCCCTGCAGCAGTACGCAATCGACATAGGAGGCGGCTATCACCTCCGCCCGGCCTACCAGCGTCGGGGTGCTTGCATCAAGCGCCTTGTCCATCACCTCGGTCTGCCTGATATCGAACTCGCGGTAGAGTGCGGCCAGCAGGCCGGAACGGGTGATAAAATGGTCGTAGACCACGGGTTTCGTCACACCGGCGCGCTCCGAAAGCCGCCCCAGTGTCAGGGCTTCCGTTCCCTCTTCTCCCGCGATTTGCCAGGCGACATCGATGAGCTGCCGGTAGCGCTCCTCCCGCGTCAGCCGGCTGCGGGACTCCGGTTTCTTCGTCTGTATGCTTGACATCTCTATATACCAAAAGTAACTTACTAAAAGTATATAAGGCTCAGTCGCCATCCGCAATACGCCAGCAGGAGTTTTCATAATGCACACGCTTATCGTCGTCGCGCATCCAAATCCCGATTCATTCACCCACAGCGTTGCAGCCCATGTTGGCGAGGGCGTGATGCAATCCCGTCGGGGCGATACCTTCGAAATTGCCGATCTTACCGCGGAAAGCTTCGATCCCAGGTTCACCGCCGCCGATATCGCCCTTCATCTCAAGGTGGGGCCGACGCCCGCGGATGTCCTTGCCGAGCAGGCGAGGATCGACCGCGCGGATGCGCTGGTGCTTGTCTATCCCGTCTATTGGTGGTCGATGCCGGGACTTCTCAAGGGATGGATCGATCGGGTGTTCAGCAATGGCTGGGCCTATGACGACATGCCGGGGGACCGGCCGGTCAAAAGGCTGAGCCATCTTCGCATCCATCTGGTCGCCATCGGCGGGGCCTCCATGCGTACCTATGCGCGGCACGGCTATTTCGGCTCTATGAAGATGCAGATCGACCACGGAATTTTCGGTTATTGCGGCGCACCCGTCATGTCCTCCGAACTGCTTCTGACGGAAACCCAGGATATGGCCTGTCATCTCGATGCTGCCCGCGCCATCGGGCAAAATCTCTTTGCAGCTTCACCATCGGAGAAGAGGGCCGATGCTGCCTAATCGTGCTGTTGCAGCTGGAACAGGTGCTTGATGCGTGAGCTCAACGAGCTGACGGGAGCGCCGTTGACGAGCATATCAGCATTGGCAAACAGGTGACGCTCGGCGTCGATGCGCTTGGCCATAATAGCGCCGAGCTCCTCGGCGAGCGCGGGTCTGTCGTGCAGCAGTGGCGACAGGCAATCCTCGCCGATTTCATAGGTGACGACGAAGGTCAGGGCGCGAACCGTCCCGACTTCCCCCGTACCCATCAGCAGGCCGTTTTCGCCGAAATAGTCGCCAGGAGCGAGCCGCGTCAGCTCGATCTGCCGGTGTCCTTCGCGACGGGTAATGCTGATGACGCCCGAGCGCACGATGGTGAGCGAGCGTAGCCGGGCATCCTGTTCGGCGATCACGGCATCCTTGTGATAGGTGCGGCGCTGCATGCTTGTCGCGAGATGCTCCTTTTCGTCCTCGGTCAAGGAAGCGAAAAGCGGGATGTTGTTGAGCAACCGCCATGGCGTGCTGGGGTTCTGCTGTCCCCCGGCGGTTTCCGCCTGGTGTTCCGTCGCAATGGTGATCGTGCCGGGAGGGCTGGCCAGTTTCAGGCCCGCTGCTTTCGCATGCCGGTAGAGGAGATCGTAGATCTCGTTCTTGGCGGCTGTCGTCAGGGATATCTCGCGTACGCGGAAGGAAAGCTGCAATTCGATGGCCTGTTCGTCGATCGAGCTGACAGCGACCGAGGGCTCGGGCGTCTTCTGGATGGAATTGCAGCTGATCAGCACATTCTGCATCACGTCGGCGACGACGTTCGGCTGGGTGGTCGGCTGGATTCTCACGGTGACGGTGGCGCCGTGACTCTCGTCGGGCGATGAAAGGTTGGTGAGCCGCGTCTTTGCGAGGACGCTATTGGGAATGACGACCAGATCGTTGGTGCCGCTCAAGAGATGCGTCGCCCGCCAGTTCGTTTCGACGACGCGGCCCTGGATATCGTTGTCGACAACGATCCAGTCGCCGACGGTATAGGGGCGGCCGAGATTGAGCGCGATGCCGGAAAAGACGTCGCTCAACGTGCTCTGCAGGGCGAGACCGAGAATGATGGCGAAGACGCCTGACGTCGCGATCAGCGTGCCGATCGGCACGCTGAAGACATCGCCGACGATGGAAAGAATGGCGCCGAGATAGATGATGCCGACGACCAGGTCCTGCAGCAGCCGGCCTTCGCGCGGCTTGCGCTCGAAGATCAGGAAGAGCCGCACGAAGGCGATCAGCACCCAGGCGCCGTTGATCCACCAGACGATCTTGGCAAAGCCGACGAAGGTGCGTAGCGTCACCGAATCCTGCGGCGGGCTCGGCTCATAGGGGGCGATGCCGTGATAGAGCAAAAGCATGCTCAGACAGACGAAAAAGATGATCTGGGCGATCAGACGCCCCGCGCGCTGGTGACGCAGCATGATGCGGCTGACGAATGTGCCGATGACGACCAGGATACAGAACTGGACGATCGGATCACCAAGAAGCGCAATGGACATAGGGGTTTGGCCGCACTCGGTCTTTCGGATGGCCGCTAAATTGGCACGAAAGGGGCTGCAATGCCATATGCAGAAAAAGTATGACTAATTGGCGCTGACGCCTTGATCTCAGCGCGTGTACCTTGATAATTAGATGACGATTATCATCTTATATCTGTCATCCCATCCTGCTATCTGCCTTAGGGAGCGCAGAGCTTCGCGCTCCGACATCATCAAGGAATATCCATGACACAGTCTTTCGAGATTCGCGGCGATCTGCTGATCGGCTCAGATTCCACCGGCGACAACAGGACCGCGCGAGCCGTCAACCCGGCAACCGGCGCAAACCTGGAGCCGGCTTTTGCAATCGCCAGCGAAAGCGACGTTGCCAAAGCGTGCGAATTGGCGGCCCAGGCATTCGACGTCTACCGCGCGACCAGCCCCGAGCAGCGCGCGGCATTCCTCGAAAAGATTGCCGACAACATCATGGAGGTTGGCGATGCGCTGATCGAGCGGGCGACGGAAGAGACCGGCCTGCCTGTCGCGCGCCTGCAGGGCGAACGCGCCCGCACCGTCGGCCAGCTGCGGCTGTTTGCCCAGGTGGTCCGCTCGGGCGAGTGGCTCGATCTGCGCGTCGATCCGGCGTTGCCGGAGCGCAAGCCGCTGCCGCGGCCGGATCTGCGCCTGCGCCAGATCCCGCTCGGCCCGGTCGCCGTCTTCGGCGCCAGCAATTTCCCGCTCGCCTTTTCGGTTGCCGGCGGTGATACGGCTTCGGCGCTTGCCGCCGGTTGCCCGGTCGTCGTCAAGGGTCACCTTGCCCATCCGGGCACGGGCGAGCTTGTCGGCCGCGCCATCCGCGCTGCCGTTGTGGCTTGCGGTCTGCCGGAGGGCACCTTCTCGCTGTTGACCGGCGCCAACGAGACCGGTGCCGCGCTGGTGCGCGATCCCCGCATCAAGGCGGTCGGTTTCACCGGCTCGCGCGGCGGCGGCATGGCGCTTGGCGCGATCGCTGCGGCCCGGCCGGAACCGATCCCGGTCTATGCCGAGATGAGCAGCGTCAACCCCGTCTTCCTCTTCCCGGCAGCGCTTGCCGCGCGCGCCGAGACGATCGGTACGGGCTTCATCGATTCCCTGACGCTCGGTGCCGGCCAGTTCTGCACCAATCCGGGCCTGCTTTTCGCAATCGAGAGCCCGGATCTCGACCGTTTCGTTGAGGCTGCTAGCGATGCCCTGACCGGCCGCGCACCGGCGCCGATGCTGACGCCAGGCATTCACGCCGCCTTCGACAAGGGCGTTGCGGCGCTCGCCGAGCATGAGGCGGTCAAGACCGTCGCTCATGGCGCGCCGGCCGAAGGCGTCAATCGCAGCCCCGGTATCTTCTTCGAGACCGGCGTCGAGCAATTCCTGGACGACGAACGCCTCGGTCATGAGGTCTTCGGCGCGGCAAGCCTTCTCGTTCGCTGCAAGGACATCGACCAGATGATCGCGGTTGCGGAAAAGCTCGAGGGCCAGCTGACCGCGACGCTGCAGATCGAAGCGGATGACTACACCACGGCCGCCAAGCTGGTGCCGGTGCTGGAACGCAAGGTCGGGCGTATCCTCGCCAATGGCTGGCCGACCGGCGTCGAAGTCTCCCATGCCATGGTGCATGGCGGGCCTTTCCCGGCAACGTCGGACAGCCGCACCACTTCGGTCGGCACGCTCGCCATCCGCCGCTTCCTGCGTCCGGTTTCCTATCAGGATCTGCCGGAAGGGCTGTTGCCTAGGGAATTGAGTGATGAGGGCGTAAAGGGCCTGCCGCATCTGCTGGATGGTGTGCGCGGGGCAACTAGGTGCTGAGGAGCCCCTCATCCGGCCTGTCGGCCACCTTCTCCCCGTTCTGACGGGGAGAAGGGGAAAGACGCTCCCACAGCCTTCCTTCCGACCGCCTTCCCAGGCGAGGGTACAGAGGTCTTTCCCTCTCCCCGTCAAAACGGAGAGAGGGTTAGGGTGAGGGGCAATTCCGCGACTTGAGGTCGGTTGGGAAACCTCAAACCTCCGCGTAAACAATCCCCGTGAACGAGCCGGCATGGTGCAGCAGTTCGCGCTCGCCCGAGCCGTCGAGGCTCGCGGAATAGAGATTGCCGCCGATGTCGGTGAAGAACATGCGGTTGTTGGGTAGGTCCAGCGAGAGGCCGATGCCTTCGTCGAGGCCTTCGAGGACGACTTCGGACGTTGCGGCGATATCGTCCATCTGGGCGCGGTTGACAGTATTCCCTCGTGGAAGATTGCCGCGGTCGGTCCAGTAGATCGTGCGGGTGGCGAGATCCAGTTCGAGATCGATCGGTTCCGGCAGCTTGTCGAGCAGAGTTTCGATGTCGCTGCGGCTCGTTGCGGTTTCGCCGGCAGGGATATTGATGCCGGCACGGAAGATGCGGCCGAGGCCGGCGTCCGGCGGTCCCTTCTGTGTCCAGTAGATCTGGCCGAGCGGCAGGTCGAGGGCAATGCCGACGCACCAGCGCTCGATATCGGCGCTGTCTTCCGGACTGTCGCCGTTCTGCACCAGGGTTTCGATGTCGCTGCCGTCGATATTGGCGCGCATGACGCGCATGCCTTCGCGGTCGCACCAATAAAGCTTGCCGTTGTCGCGATCGAGCTGGATCTGCTTCGGCGTGACGAGCGTGCTGCCCGGAGGGATCAGCGTGATGTGATTGCCGCCGTCGAGGTCCATGCGCTCGATGGAGCCGTCATGGGCGTTGTAGTCGGTGCCCATTTCCGTCCAATAGATCCAGCCGTTTTCGCTGTCGACGAGAATGCCGTCCGGGCTGCGGCCCGGCCGCTGGACGATGAGCTTGAGATCGGTGCCGTCGATGGCGGAGGAGAGAATTCGTCCGTCGTTGATGTCCAGGAAGAACAATCTTTCGGTCTGGTCGGCGGAGGTGGCAGGCGTCCGTGCTTCTGCTTCTGACATGAGAGCATCCTTTCAAAGGGAGCGGATCTGCGGATCACAGCGCGACGATCATGGCATCGGTTGATGACAACATCATTCGCCGTTGCGATCACGATGACCATCTGCTGCACCGCAATAAAGATCAAGGGCCGGATTGTCGCGGTGCGCGTGAGGCGTCGTCAAATAAGTGTCATCGATCTGATATAAATCCTCGTCATCTCACGCGCTGCACCAGTCGAGGGCTAAACCGAAGCCGGAGGTGATTGATTATTATGTTGACGCTCCAGCAGGTCGCCTTTCGCGCCGGTTGTTCGGTTGCGACCGCGAGCCGGGTGATGAACCGCACAGGTCCGGTGAGCGACGAGATGGTGCGGCGCGTGCGCCGGGCGGCGGCGGAGCTTGGCTATCGCGCGGGTGGTCGCAACGGCAACGGCCGGCCGGCAATCGGCGTGCTCATTCCCAGCATCACCAATCCCGTCTTCGCGGCATCGCTTTCCAGTATCCAGAACAGGGCGCAGCATGCCGGGCACAGCGTGCTGATCGCGCAATCGAACTATGATCCGGCGCAGGAGACCGATGCCGTCGCCTCGCTCCTTCAGCAGCAGCCGACCGGGCTGATCCTGACGCTCTGCGATCCCGAACGCAGCCTTGTCCTGTCATCCGCCCTGCCGCCGACCGTGCTGCTCGGCAACCTGCCGACCGCCCGCTTCACTGCGGCCGTCGCGACCGACAATTTCGGCGCGGGCCGGGATCTGACCGAGCATCTCTTGCAAAGGGGGCATCGCCGCATTCTGTTCATATCGGGCCATTTTTCGGCATCGGATCGGGCGAAGCTGCGCTATCTGGGCTATCTCAAGGCGATGGAGGCGGCGCGGCACCAGCCTCTCGATGCCCTGGAAATTTCCTTCGTCAACAGCCTGGAACAGCTCGATCTTTCGGATGCGGTTTCGCGGTTTGGTCCGACGGCGATCATCGCCTCCAACGATCTTTTGGCGCTCGGCGTCATAGGCGCGCTTCGGCGCCAGGGTCTTTCGATCCCGCGCGATATTTCGGTCGCCGGCTTCGACGGAATCTCCCTTGGGTTTCTCGGAGAGGTCTCGCTGACGACTGTGGAGATTCCGGATGGGACGATGGGGGCGGCGGCCGCTTCGTTGCTGCTCGACATGGCTGAAAACGCCGCGCCGCCGCGCCATCTGAGCGTGCCCTATCGGCTGCGTTCCGGCGGAACGGTGCGTAATCTCACCATTTCGTCCTAACGCGTTTCCGCATATGAAAACGCCGCCTCTTTGGCAGAGGCGGCGCAGTATTCGTAACCGCGTGGGCGATCAGCTGCGCGGCAGCAGGCCTTCGACGTCGGAAGCGGCGTCTTCGAGGGCTTCCTTCGGCGTCGCCGAGCCATCGACGACGCGCGAGAGGTTGTCGACGATGGTTTGCGTGACCTTGACGCCGTTGGCGCCCGGGAAGGCATACCAGGGGATCATCAGCGACATCTGGCTCAGGCCGGCCTGGAACAGCGCGTTCTTCTTGTAGAAGTCGCCGAGATATTCCGGAGATTTGGCAGCCAGTTCGTTGTTCGGAACATAGCCGGTGCCGGGAACGACGACCGAGGCGCCATAGGGGCCGGCGGCGAATTTGGCGAACTTCCAGGCGGCTTCTTCCTTGACCGGGTCATGGGTCAGGATGACGACGGCATTGCCGCCTGTGGGAAGGTGGCCGTTGACCGGATCGATCAGCGGCAGCTTGGCGGTGCGCAGGTCGAACTTGGCACCGACATTCTTGATGGTGTTGACGAGCGCACCGGTCGTCTGGAATTCGAAGCCGACCTTGCCGGCAGCGAAAGCCTGTTCGCCGGCAGCCTTGGTGAAGACCGGCATGCCGCCTTCCTTGACGAAGCGCTGGATCAGCTCGACGGCCTTCTGGCCTTCGGGACCGTTGAAGGCAACCTTGGTTTCGTCGTCGCTCAGCATCTTGCCGCCTGCGCCGAACAGAAGGGCGGAGAACATCCAGTCGTCGCCCTGCCAGCGGAAGTCCATGCCGTCGACGCCGTTGCCGAGCGCCTTGATCTTGCCGGCAAGCGCAATGACCTCGTCCCAGGTCTTCGGCGGGTTGTCCGGGTTGCCGCCGGCAGCCTTCACCAGGTCGGCGTTGTAGTACATGATCGGGTTGGAGGTGGCGAAGGCGAGGCCGACCTGCTTGCCCTTGACCTGGGCGAGCTTCAGGATCGTGTCCGAGAAGCCCTTTTCAGCCATGTTGCCCTCTTTCTTGACGAGGGGGCCGAGGTCGACGGCGACGTTGCGCTCGTCGATCATGCGCAGGCGGTTGAGGCCGATGAAGGTGACATCGGGCATCTCGCTGGTGCCGGCCTGGCGCAGGATGGTCTGGATGCCTTCCTCATAGGTGGCCGAAGGAGCGGCGAACTGGATCTTGATGTCGGGATTTTCCTCCATGAACTTCTTCGAGATCGTGTCCATCACGTTCTTGAAGAAGCCGGGCATGGGATAGTGAACCGTCAGGGTGGTTTCGGCGTAAGCCGGGACCGTCACGACCATCGAAATGGCCGCGGCGGCGAGAATCTGGGTGATATGCTTCATCGCTCGTTCTCCGTTTTCGAATTCGAACCGGTCAGCCCTTGAGACCGGTCATGGTGATGCCCTCGACGAAACGCTTCTGCGCGAGAAGGAATGCCGCGACGAGGGGAAGGGTGATGATCAGGGTTGCCGCCATGAGTGCGCCGTAGTCGTCTCCGGCTTCCGCGGCGCGGAAGTACATGAGGCCCAGCGGCGGCGTGGCGTAGTCCTGCTTGCTGATGACGATCAGCGGCCAGTAGAGGTCGTTCCAGTGCGCGACGACCGAGAAGATCGCGAAGGCCGTGACCGCCGGCCAGGCATTCGGCACGATGACGCGGGCGACGATGCCGAGTTCCGACATGCCGTCGAGGCGGGCGGCGTGGATCAGATCGTCAGGCATGGCGCGGAAGAACTGCAGAAACATGAAGATCGCGAAGACCGAGATCGAAAAGGGCGCCACCAGGGCGGCGTAGCTGTTCAAGAGCGAAAGGCTGTTGAAGCCGACATAGAGCGGCAGCGCCGTCGCATGGATCGGGATCAGCAGGCCGAGCATGACCAGCACCATCATCATGCGCGCGGCCGGAAATTTCAGCTTTGCCATGGCATACGCGCAGGGAATGGCGATCAGCACCTGAAAGAAGAAGATCAGGCCGCAGACGAGGACGCCGTTGAAGAGCAGCGTGCCCATGTCAACCTTGCTTAGCGCCTTGGCGATGTTCTCGACGTAGAAGAAATGCGTCGGGATCAGCTTGAGCGCCGAGGTGAAGATATCGTCCTGCGCCTTACCGGCGGTCGAGATCATGAAAATGTAGGGCGCGAGGAAGATGAGCGAGCCCAGGATCAGCAGAGAGAGGCGCAGGATGCGGCCGGGAGTGAAGCCTGTGGAGGTCATGTGTAATGCACCTGCCGGTCTTGAACGCGATATTGCAGGAAGGTCAGCACCACCAGGATTGCGAGGAAGACCGTGGTCATCGCCGAGGCATAGCCGACCCGGAGATAGACGAAGCCCTCCTGATAGATGGTGAAAAGCAGGACTTCCGAAGCATGGTTCGGACCGCCGTCGGTCAGGGCCTTCACGGTGTCGAAGACCTTCACCGCGTTGATGATGCTGATGGTGGTGACGAAGAGCGTCGTTGGCCCGAGCATCGGCCAGGTGACGAGCCAGAAGCGGTCCCAGGCCGATTTGGCGCCGTCGACTTCGGCAGCGGCGTAGAGCTCGCGCGGGATGGCGGTGAGGCCGGCGAGAAACAGCACCATGTTGAAGCCGACAGATTGCCAGACGCCGATGATCGACAGGCTATAGAGGGCGGTCGCCGAAGAGCCGAGCCAGTTCGGGCCGCGCACGCCGATCTCGGCCAGAAGCGCATTGATCGGGCCGATCGTCGGGTGGAAGAGATATTGCCAGACGGTCGCCATCGCGACGATCAGCGACGCCACCGGCAGGAAGTAGGCCGTGCGGAAGAAGCTGCGGCCGATGCCTTCGCTCTCGATCAGCAGTGCGACGCCGAGGCCGAGCACGATCGAGATGGGCGCGACGATCGCGGTATAGACCGCCGTGTTCCAGAGCGATTTCACGAAGGCGCGGTCGCGCAGCAGATGCGCGTAGTTTTCGAAGGCGACGAAGCGCAGGCTCTTGTCGCCGAGCTGGAAATCGGTGAAGCCGAGCACGACGACGGCGACGATCGGCACGATGATGAAGAGCACGATTAGGATGATGGCGGGCAGGGCGAAGAGCAATGCCGTGCAAGCCTCGCTGCGTTCGCGCGCCGCTGCCGACTGCATCGGCAGGGAGGTGGCGGCAATACTAGCCATGCGCCTTCTCCCGCGTGGCGTCGACGGTTGTCGGTGCCGCTCGCAAACGGCGGCCGTCTTCGGCGAAGACCATCGCCTGTTCGGCTGCAAGCGTCAGGGCAACGGGCATGCCGGCGGAAAGGCCGGCAGCTTCGGCCGGCGAGAGCTTGACGACCATGGTCTCGCCGATGGCGTCGAGCTTGGCATAGAGGATGACTTCGGAGCCGAGGAACTCCATGCGCTCAACATGGGCGGCGAGCGCATCCTGCCGATTTTGGGTGAGGCGCACGAATTCCGGGCGAATGCCAAGCGTGACATTGTTGCCGGCAATGGTGCCGTCTTCTAGCACAAGCCGGATGCCGCCGAAGGCGACGATGCCGTTTTCAGCCCGTGCCGGCAGCAGATTGATGCGCGGCTGGCCGACGAAGCGGGCGACTTCGACATGGGCAGGATCGTCATAGATCGTCTGTGGCGAGGCGAGCTGCAGCAACTGGCCGCCGATCATGACGGCGACGCGATCGGCCATAGACAGCGCCTCGGCCTGGTCGTGCGTGACGTAAACGGTGGGGACACCGGCGCGGCGGTGCAGATCGACGATCTCACCGCGGGCATGGACGCGCAGATTGGCATCGAGATTGGAGAGCGGCTCATCCATGAGGAAGATGCTGGGGCGGCGCACCATGGCGCGGGCGAGTGCCACGCGCTGGCGCTGGCCGCCGGACATCTGGCCGGGCTTGCGATCGAGCAGGTGATCGATTTTCAGCGAAACAGCCATTTCGCGGACGTCGCGGATGATGCCTGCGCGGGCGGCTCGCTGACCTGGGATCAGCGAGCCGATGAACGGCAGGCGCTGAACGCGCGACAGGCGGCGCATGGCGAGCGGCACGGCGATGTTTTCCGATGCCGTCAGATGCGGATAGAGCGCGTAGGACTGGAAGACCATGGCGATGTTGCGGTCCGCCGCCGCGACGCCTGACACGTCGCCGCCGCCGAGGATGATTTCGCCGCTGTCGGCATGGTCGAGGCCGGCGAGGATACGCAAAAGCGTGCTCTTGCCGCAGCCGGACGGGCCGACGAGGGCGATGAATTCGCCCGGCTGGACGTCGAGGTCGACACCCTTAAGGATGGCGTTGCCGCCGAAGGATTTGGCGATGCCGCGAAGCGAAAGCGCGCTCATTCGGTCGGCTCCTTTGCCTTGGGGGCAGCCTGCGGATAAACTTCCATGACGACGTCATCGAGGAAGTAGGCGGTCATGCCGGGTACCGCGACGAGCTCGGTCGAGATCGTCTCGCCAAGTTCATGGATCGCTGCGCCGAGCAGCCGTTCGCCCGGCATTTCGCGTTCCATTTCGCCGAGGATGAAGGCTGCGGGCGGTGCCCACACGAGGTTCGTACCATTGAAGCTGCCTTCCCAGGTCCAGTGCAGGTGGCCGCTGCCGAAGAGAGCGACATCATGGGCCGCGATCAGATCATGGAGGTGGCGGCGCTGCGCCGGACGAACGCTCCAGTAGCCGGTATCGCCCTCATCGGGCGCATCGACGAAAAGCGGCTTATGGGCAAAGAGAGCAACGCGGCGCTCGCCACGGCTCTCGAGCATATCCTTCAGCCAGTCGAACTGCTTCTGTTCTTCGGCATCCTCGAAGCCCATGAGCAGGCTGTTGAGGCCGATCAGGCGCCAGTTGCCGACGTCTTTTGCCCAATAATCGGGGCCGACGAGGCGGCGCCAGCGCTCCAGCCGTTCCGGATTGACGGGCTGATAGGAGCCCGGCAAGTGGCCGACATCGTGGTTCCCGGGCACGATCAGCATCGGCACGGAGACCTGCCGCATCAGATCCATGGAGAAGACGAGATCTTCATCCTTGTCGGCACCATCGACGCTCAAGTCGCCGGTGTGAACGACGAGATCGGCGCCGCTTGCCTCGATCCATTTCGCCAGCGGCTCCCAATTGCCGTTGAAATGCGGCTTGTTGGGGCTCAAATGCGTGTCGGTGATCTGGATGATCTTCAAGGCGCTTCTCCGCAGTCTTCAGAAAGGGTGCGCCCGCGGAAGGAATGGCCTTCAAAACCGGCGCGTCTCAGCGCTCTCTTTAGAAGGTCGCCATGTCATTTAGGTAACGGGTCTTTTCAGCTGTTTTTCAGTTTTGTCACATTACCGTCAAACGACGTTGCAGCTCGCCTCATGCGGAATGGAAGGGCTGTACGCGACGGTACCGGTGCTGTAGATCGTTGCGAAAGGGATCAGACATGTCAGACGAACAAAGCCGCATCACCAAACTTGAGGAAACGGTCGCCTACCAAGCCAAGACGATCGAGGAGCTTTCCGATCAGCTCGCCGAGCAATGGAAGGTAGTCGAGCAGACCAGGCAGAAGCTGGACCGGCTGACGGAGCGGTTTCTGACGCTGGAGGAGCAATCGCTCGACGCACCGGCGATTACCAAGCCGCCGCACTACTGAACAGCTCCGCCCGATCTTCACGTTTCGGTGTTACACGCGGTCGTATGTAACAAAAGTGCCTGTCTTCCCGTATTCCCTTGTGACCGGAGCATTTACAATCGCGGTCGAGAGGAAATCATCATGAAGACTTTATCGACAGACAAGATCCGTATCGGTTCACAGCGTGTCGCCCGTTTTGCCGGCCGCGCGGCGATCGCGGTATTGCTTGGCGGCGTTGCGCTGCAATTTGTCGGTCGCGCCTCGGCCGAGGATGCGCGGGTGATTCCCGCGCCGAGCATGGATGAGAAGGCAGGTTCATCCGGTACGGAGACGGCGGTGCTCGCCGGCGGCTGCTTCTGGGGCGTCCAGGGCGTCTTCCAGCATGTCAACGGCGTGATCAGCGCGACCTCGGGCTATACCGGCGGCAGCAAGGATGCGGCTCAGTACGAAATGGTGAGCGCAGGCGATACCGGTCATGCCGAATCCGTGCGCATCGTTTTCGATCCGCACAAGATCAGCTACGGGCACCTGCTGCAGATCTATTTCTCGGTAGCGCATGATCCGACGGAGCTGAACTATCAGGGGCCGGACACCGGCACGCAGTATCGTTCGGCGATCTTCCCGACCAGCCAGTCCCAGGCCGACATTGCCAAGGCCTATATCGACCAGCTCAACCATACCAAGGCCTTCGACGCGGCCATTGTCACCAAGATCGAACCGGCACGGCAATTCTATGCTGCAGAAAACTATCATCAGGATTTCCTGACGACGCACCCCACCTATCCCTATATCGTCATCAACGACCTGCCCAAGATCAAGAACCTGCAACATCTCTTTCCCGGCGATTATCGCGCCGACCCGGTTCTGGTGACGGCAAGTGCGAAATGACTGGTGCAGTGACCGGCGAGCGATGCCCGCCGGTCATGGCCGCCTGCATTACTGCCTTGCAAGAAATGCGCGTTACTGCCGGCTCCTCTGGTGTATTGGTGCCTTCACCATACATTGATCGAGAGTGCGTCTCGCCATGATCGTCCGCGACCGGCCAAATCTCCTCCAGCTTTTCTTCATCGTTCGCGGGTCGATCGTCCGGCGCATCCTGCCGCAGATCATTGCCATTTTCCTACTGTCCACGCTGATCGTCTGGGGGCATGAGGAGCGACCGAACCTCATCGTTTCCTTCAATGGCTCGGCGCTGTCGCTGCTCGGTATTGCCCTTTCGATCTTCCTCGGCTTCCGCAACAATGCCTGCTACGATCGCTGGTGGGAGGGGCGGCGCGACTGGGGGCAGCTCGTCAGTGTGGTGCGTGGCTTCGCCCGCCAGACGCTGGTGCTGGAGAGTGCAGGGGAGGCCGGTATCGAGGCGCGCAATAACCTGCTGCGCCTGACCATGGCCTTCGCGCAGGCGCTCGTCTGCCTCCTGCGGCCCGGCAGCGACGAGGGCAAGGTGCTGCGCCTGCTGACTTCAAGCGAGGCGGAATTCTATCATGCGGCCCAGAACCGGCCCGACCTTATCCTGCGCCTGATGTCTGCCGATCTCGCGCGATTGAAGGCATCGGGCACGATTTCGGATATCCAATATCAGATGCTGGATATCACGATCGGCCAGATGGGTGCGGCACAAGCTGCTTGCGAGCGGCTGCGCAACACGCCGCTGCCCTTCGGCTATACGCTGCTCCTGCATCGCACCGCCTATCTCTTCTGCTTCCTGCTGCCCTTCGGTTTCGTCGATACGCTCGGCTGGGGCTCCCCCTTCGTCACGGCTTTGATCGCCTACACATTCTTTGGTCTCGATGCGCTGGGCGACGAGCTGGAAGATCCGTTCGGCCATCGGCCCAATGCGCTCGCCATCGGCGCCCTTGCCGATACGATCGAGATCAATCTGCGCGAAGCGCTTGGCGAAACCGACCTGCCGCCGCTGCCGCAGCCCAAAGATTTCCTGCTGATGTAAAAAAATCTGCAAAAATATTCGTCGGGCGATGGAATAGAATCCGGAGTGCTTCCGTATATAGGGGTATGGAACGCAAAGGACGCACATTCGATGTTTTGGGGCAGCTCGGTTCGCTGAGACGCTATGCCCGCTCGCTCGTGCGCAATGCGGACGAAGTCGAGGATCTGGTGCATGACGCGCTGGTAAAGGCATATGAGCGCAAGGCATCCTTCCGGCGTGACGGCAATCTGCGCACCTGGCTGTTATCGATCCTGCACAATGTGCATATCGACCGCCTGCGCCAGACGAAATCGCAGAACCGTCGTCACGAGGAGGCCGCAGCCGAGCTCGAACCGGTATTGCCGGCATCGCAGGATCATACCGTGCGTTTGAGCCAGGTCCGCGAAGCCTTCTTCAGCCTGCCCGAGGAGCAGCGCGAAGCGCTGCATCTCGTGGCGATCGAGGATCTTTCCTATCAGGAGGCGGCATCCGCGCTCGGCATTCCCGTCGGCACGCTGATGTCCCGCATCGCGCGGGCTCGCGCGACGCTGCGTCATTTCGAGGAGGCTACCTCCAAGGTTTCCCATCTGCGTGTTATCGACGGAGGCGGCAATGAAAATCGTTGATCCGATCATCGATACCGATCTCGACGCCTATGTCGATGGCGAGCTGACGCTCGCGCGCCGCGTCGAGGTGGAGTCCTACCTCTCGGAGCATCCCGAGATCGCGGCCAAGGTGATGGCCGATATGAGCATTCGCGGCGAGCTGCGCATGGCGCTGGCCGGCGAAGGCCATGTGGTCCGGGCCGAAACGCGCGAAGCCGCCCGGCGGCTGGAGCGCGGGCTGGTCTATGGACGCATGCTGAGCTCGTTCCAGCGCGTCGCGGCCGTTGCCGTGCTGGTGGCGACTGGCTGGATCGCGCATACATCCTTCGGCGCCTTCACGGCGAGCGAAGTCAATGCATCCGTACCGGCGCCGTCTTTCGTCGACGATGCCGTGCGCGCCTACAAGACGACGGCTGTGCGGGAAGAGATCAAGCCGCAATCGGCGACCGAGAATTACAATCCGGAAGAAATCCGCGCATCGACGGCAATCGTATTGCCGGAGCTGCCGGGCGGCTGGCGCGTCACCGATGCTCAGATCTATCCGTCCGAGTTCGGTCCGAGCGTTGAGATGATGGTCGATGCCGGCAAGGACGGGCATTTGTCGCTGTTTGCCGTTCGTCCGGGCAATTTCGCCGTCCAGGAGGTCAGTCACGCCAAGCGTGACGATGTCCAGGCTGCCTATTGGCAGATCGGCGAAGTCGCCTATGCGCTGATCGGCGATGGCAAGGCTGATGAAATCGATGGCGATGCCAAGAAGCTCGCCCGCAGCCTCTACTAGTTTGGATTAAAGGAGAACGACCATGAACCCGACCAATCCGCGATACGGCTATGGAGCCGCCGCCGGCTCGCAGGCGCTCTTCGACGAGGGGCTGCGCAAACATATGCTGCGCGTCTACAACTACATGGGTATCGGCCTTGTGCTGACCGGTATCGTCGCGCTGATCGTCGGCACGACGCCGGCGCTCTACGTGCCGATCTTCCAGACGCCGCTGAAGTGGGTCGTCATGCTGGCGCCGCTCGCCTTCGTGTTCTTCTTCTCTTTCCGTATCCAGTCGATGTCGGCGGGAACGGCGCAGATGATGTTCTGGGCGTTCTGTGCTGTCATGGGCCTGTCGCTGGCTTCGGTCTTCCTGGTCTTCACCGGCACGAGCATCGCCCGCACCTTCTTCATCGCCGCCACCATGTTCGGCGCGACCAGCCTCTACGGCTATACGACCAAGCGTGATCTCTCCAACATCGGCTCGTTCCTGATGATGGGCCTGTTCGGTGTGATCATCGCCAGCATCGTCAATATCTTCCTCGGTTCGAGCGCGCTGCAGTTCGCCATCTCGGTGATCGGTATCGTCGTCTTCGTCGGCCTGACCGCCTGGGATACCCAGAACATCAAGGAACAGTATGCCGAAAACTACGATCAGGAATCGCAGCAGAAGCTCGCCGTCTTCGGTGCCCTCTCGCTCTACCTGAACTTCGTCAACATCTTCCAGTTGCTGCTGAATTTCACGGGCGAACGGGAATAGTTTACTCGCTTGAGCATGGTCTGAGCTGAAGGGCACTCCACTCCTTCGGTGATCATGCTCCGGGAATGCGTCTCCCTGGGGGCTTGTTGAGACGCATGACGCGCCTGCAGTATCTGCGCCGATACTGCAGGCGCAACCTTTTTTGGGGAGCAGCAGAGCAAGTTTGCAGCAATCTTCGCCGCCAGGCGGCAAAGGGGGAAGGTGCCGGACCAAGAGAGCACTGTCTAAAGAAAAGGCCCGATAGCGCAAATCTGCTGCCATCGGGCCTTTCATCATTGGAGATATGCGGTTTCTCGTCCGTCAGGAGACGAGCATGGTCTTACCATTCCGCGACGCTGCCGTCCTCATGGCGCCAGACCGGGTTGCGCCAGCGATGGCCTTCCTTGGCGCGCTCGATGACATAGGCCTCGTCGACTTCGATGCCGAGGCCGGGTCCCTGCGGGATCGAGACGAAGCCATCGGCATATTGGAACACTTCCTTGTTGGAGATGTAGTCGAGGATATCGTTGCCCTTGTTGTAATGGATGCCGAGGCTCTGTTCCTGGATGAAGGCATTGTAGCTGACGGCGTCGACCTGCAGGCAGGCGGCAAGCGCGATGGGGCCGAGCGGGCAATGCGGGGCGAGCGCCACGTCATAGGCCTCGGCCATGGCCGCGATCTTGCGGCATTCCGTGATGCCGCCGGCATGGCTGAGGTCGGGCTGGAGAATATCGACATAGCCGTCCGACAGCACCGACTTGAAGTCCCAGCGCGAATAGAGTCGTTCGCCAAGCGCGATCGGCGTCGAGCAATGGTTGGCGATTTCCTTCAGCGCCTCGCGGTTTTCGGACAGCACCGGCTCCTCGATGAAGAGCAGCTTGTAGGGTTCCAACTCTTTGGCGAGAACCTTGGCCATCGGGCGATGGACGCGGCCGTGGAAATCGACGCCGATGCCGATATAGGGGCCGATCGCTTCGCGGATGGTGGCGATGGTTTCGACAGCCTTTTCGACCTTGTCATAGGTGTCGACGATCTGCATTTCCTCGCAGCCGTTGAGCTTGATGGCCTTGAAGCCGCGGGCAACTACGTCCTTGGCGTTGTTGGCGACGTCGGAGGGTCTGTCGCCGCCGATCCAGGAATAGACCTTGATCTTGTCGCGCACCTGGCCGCCGAGCAGCGAGTGGATCGGCTGGCCGAGCGCCTTGCCCTTGATGTCCCAGAGCGCCTGGTCGATGCCGGCAAGGGCCGACATGTGGACGGCGCCGCCGCGATAGAAGCCGGCGCGATACATGACGTTCCAGTGATCCTCGATCAGGAACGGATCCTTGCCGATCAGATAGTCTTCCAGCTCGTGCACGGCCGCCTGCACGGTAAGCGCGCGACCCTCGACCACGGGCTCGCCCCAGCCGACGATGCCTTCGTCGGTTTCGATCTTCAGGAACAGCCAGCGCGGCGGAACGATATAGGTCGTCAGCTTGGTGATTTTCATGGGAATGATTCCGTTTGGGCCTTGGGTTGCGTCAGCGGCGCGATGCCGCGGATCTCTGGGTTGCGGGATTTGTTTTCCGGCCTTCCTCCAGCCTTCGTTCGACGGCGAGGTCGCGTGCGGCAAGATCGAGCATGCGGTTGGCGCAGTCGCGCGCGGCGGCGCGGTCGCGCAGGCGCAGCGCCTCCACCAGTTCGCCATGAACCGCGATCGCTTCGTCGCGGCTATGGGCGGCGACGTTGGAGGCGTGGAGCGCATATTTGAGGCCGGCATGCATGGCGCTGGACAAGCGCCGGAACACCTGGTTGTGGCTGGCGCTCAGAAGTACGTTGTGGAAGGTCACGTCGGCCTCCGTAAAGCCTTCCGGATCATCGCCGCTATCGCGCATCCGCTGCCATGCATTCTCCAGATCGGCAATCTCGCGGGCCGTGGCGCGTTCAGCAGCATATTCGGCGGCGGCGGGTTCGATGGTGCGACGCGCCTCGAGGATGGAGCCGAGAATGTCGAAATCGGCGATAAAGGGACCCATCCATTGCAGGACATCCTGGTCGAGAATGTTCCAGTCGTTCTTGTCGCAGACCGTGGTGCCGATGCGCGGCTTGCCGCGCACGAGGCCCTTGGACTCCAGCACCTTGAGGGATTCGCGGATAACCGTGCGGCTGACACCGTACATGTCGCAGAGATCGTTTTCGCGCGGCAGGGTCGAGCCGGAGGGATAGCGTTCGGCGCAGATGTCTTCGGCGATCGCGGCGGTCACGTTTTTGCGCACGCGCGGACGGCGCGCCGGCTGCGTTGAGGAGCCATGTCCCTGTTTTGCGAGCCCCTGTCTTTCGAGCGATTCCACCCTATCTCCTCCACACCGTTTCGCATGCTCTCCCGAAGATCTCCCTCGACCAGAGGCAGGCGGGTCTCTCATGCAGGCGATGCCCGGTCACCTTTCGCGGCCGTGTTGAAATCAGGATACGACAATCATCATACATTGGCAATATTCTTGTATGATGATTTGAAAGACCGCGCGATTGCCTTTTCGGAATCGACGCCGCTTCTGTTACGGCGGCGTCGTCTTCGGCGGATAGAAGGGTTATGGTGTCGGTGCAGGTGGCCAGGCCGCTTGCCGTCGATCATCATGGGGAAGGCGGCTTCCGCTCCCCAAGTTCATTCAATGATAAGGAGGACGACATGCAGATCAATCGTACAGGTTCGGCCCAATGGTCCGGCGGTTTGAAGGACGGCAAGGGTCAGATCTCGACCCAAAGCGGCGCGCTCAATCATTACCCCTACGGCTTTGCCAGCCGCTTCGAAGGCGTCGCGGGCACCAATCCGGAAGAGCTGATCGGCGCTGCGCATGCCGGCTGCTTCACCATGGCCCTGTCGCTGATCCTGAATGAGGCGGGCTTCACCGCCGAAAGCATGGAGACGACGGCCAAGGTCACGCTTGAAAGCGTCGAGGGCGGATTTGCCATCACCGCGATCCATCTGACGCTGACGGGCAAGGTTCCCGGCGCCGACGAGGCAACTTTCACCGAGCTTGCCAACAAGGCGAAGGCCGGTTGCCCGGTTTCCAAGGCGCTTGCTTCCGTTCCGATTTCTCTGGAAGTTCACGCCGCCTAAGCGGTCGTTTCAGGCTTTCGCGTCGCGCTGGCTGGCGCGGCGCGTTTCGTGTATGGTCCCCTCCATGTGGGCTTTGCGCTGTCATTTTCACTGAAATGCAGCGCTTTAAGGAGGGGCTGATGTCTGGAATTCTCTTAATTCATGTCGTCATAAGCTTGATCGCCATCGTCAGTGGCGTCGTCGTGGCCCAGGGGTTTCTCACGGGCAATCGTCATAATCGATCGACGCTCGTCTATATGCTGACCACCGTTCTCACCAGCCTGACGGGCTTTCTATTCCCGTTTCACGGCGTCACGCCGGCGATCATCGTCGGCACTGTCTGTCTTCTCATCTTCATCCCGACGGCGCTGGCGCGCTACAGGTTTCATCTTTCCGGCATCTGGCGTCCCGTCTTCGTGATCGGCGCGCTGGTGCTGCTCTTCTTCAACTGTCTCGTGCTGATCGTTCAGTCGTTCCAGAAGATACCGGTGCTCAATGCGCTGGCGCCAACTGGCAACGAGCCGCCGATATTGGTCGCGCAGGTGGTGCTGCTGGTAGTGATTGTGTTCGTCGGCTTTTTCAGCCTTCGCCGCTTTCGTCCGACGCTTATCAGCGCCTGAGCGGGCGACTTTCGCTGCTGCGACAAAATGCCGGACACTTTCGCTGCGTTCCGCGAGGAGCGTTGTCGATGATTTAACTCTTGTTTCAAGTTGTTCGACGCATCATCGGTTTATTGAATAGCATCAGAAAACCGCCTGTGGTTGCAGGTGGTTTTCTTGACATCGGCGCTCTGATGGTTTACGAGTGACGAAAATTGAAAATCGTCACTCGTAAACCATCAGGCCTGCTCATGCTCGATCTTTCCGACGTTAGCGCCGATCCTGCCCGCCAGGAAAACATCACGCGCATTCTCGATGCCGCCGAACAGCTGTTTCGCCACTATGGCTACAGCAAGACGAACGTGGCCGATATCGCGCGGGATCTCGGCATGTCGACGGCGAATATCTACCGGTTCTTCAGCTCCAAGATCGAGATTCATCAGGCTCTTTGCGGGCGCATGCTTGGGCAGAGCTATCAGATGGCTCTTGCTATCCGTCATCAGCCGATCAGTGCGGCCGATCGGCTGCGGACCTACGCGCTATCCCAGTACAAGATGATTATCGAGACCATGCTCGATGAGGAGAAGGTTCACGAGATGGTGATCGTCGCCATCGAGCGTGATTGGCATGTCATCGAAAAGCATATCGAGCGGGCGCAGGCGCTGGTCGCTGAAATCATTGCGGAAGGAATTGCTGCCGGCGAATTCGCGGAGCAGGACCCGCATCTCGCAGCTAAATGCTTCGCTGCGGCGACAGTCGATCTCTGTCATCCGCAAATGGTGGCGCAGTGCCTTGGCAAGACATACCAGGCCAAGCCCGAGGATATCATCGAATTCGTCATCAGGGCTTTGAAGAAATAGCAATGCGCGCACCGGATGGCCGGCGTGCTCCCACTCTTTTGTTCGACTTTAGGAGAGCGACATGGTTTCGCTGACGACCAACACACTACGGACCGTTGCCGGCGCGGCGCTTTTTGCCGCATTCGCGCTGACGCTCTCCGGCTGCAACGAGAAAAAAGAAGAGGCGGCGGAGGTGATCCGGCCTGTGAAGGTGGTCGAGATCGCCCAGGCGGACACCACGCGCAAGCTTGACTATTCCGGCGCCGTGCGCGCCCGGACCGAAATGAACCTCGGTTTCCGCGTCAACGGCAAGGTCGTCGAACGCAAGGTGGATATCGGCCAGAGGGTAAAGCCCGGCGACGTACTCGCCCGCATGGACGCGACCGATTATGTCCTTGCGGTACGCCGTTCGCAGGCGGATCTGGATTCGGCGGAAAAGCAGGTGCAGACGACCGGGCTTGCCCGCACGCGCGCGCAGACGCTCTTCGACAAGAACGTCACCTCCAAGTCGCAGCTCGAACAGGCCGAACTCTCCTATGAACAGGCCGTTTCGACGCGGGATTCCGCCGCTTCGGCACTGACCGAGGCGAAGAACCAGGTCGCCTATGCCGACCTGACCTCGGACATGAACGGCATCGTCACGACGATCAATGCCGATGTCGGCCAGGTGGTCAGCTCCGGCACGCCCGTCATTACCGTTGCCGTCGATGGCGAGAAGGAAGCGCAGGTCGCGGTGCCGGAAATGGATATCGCCCAATTCAAGGTCGGCAAGGACGTCAAGGCGCGCTTCTGGTCCGACTCGGCTCTCGTTCTGGATGGAAAGGTGCGGGAAGTATCGGGGAGCGCCGATCAGTCGCGCACGTTTGCGGTGCGCGTGAGCCTGCCGAACGATCCGCGCGTGCTGCTGGGAATGACCGCGACCATCGAAGCACTTGCCGACAATACGGAACCCTATGTTTCCATTCCGCTGAGCGCTATTGCGCAGAAGGACGGGCAGCAGATCGTCTGGCTCGTCGATCGCAATGCCGGCACCGTGCATTCCCGCACCATCAAGATCGCCGATTTCGCCGATGACGGCGTGCGCGTCGCGGATGGCCTGAAAACCGGCGATGTCGTCGTTGCCGCCGGCACGCAATTCATGACCGAAAACATGAAGGTCAAGCTTCCGAGCGCTGGCGCTCAGCAGGCCTCCGCAGAAACCACAGCCGCCTCGGCGGATATCGTACGCTGACCCGGATCGAGGGGGACGACATCATGTCCATCAATAGCACCTCCAGCGAGAGGAAGCGCTTCAACCTGTCGCGCTGGGCGATTGCCCATCCGAGCATTGCGCGGTTCCTGTTCGGGCTCATCATCATCGCCGGCGCGCTCGGCCTGACCCATATGGGCCAGAAGGAAGATCCGGATTTCACCTTCCGCGTCATGGTCGTGCAGACCGTCTGGCCCGGCGCCTCGCTGCAGGACATGGAAGACCAGGTGGTCAACAAGATCGAGCGCAAGCTGCAGGAAACGCCGCATCTCGATTGGGTCAAATCCTATACCCGCGCTGGCTTTGCCATCACGACAATCCAGATCAAGGGCGATACCAACACCCAACAGGTGAAGGACGCCTTCTACCAGATCCGCAAGAAAGTGGGCGATATCAGCAACGAGCTGCCCTCCGGCCTGCTCGGCCCCTATTTCAACGACGAATTCGGCGATACCTTCATCACGCTGCATTCGATCAGCGGCGACGGCTATACCTATCCGGAGCTGAAGAAATTCGCCATTCAGGCCCGTGACATGCTGCTTTCGACGCCCGGCGTCGAGAAGGCCACGATCATCGGCGACCAGGCGGAACAGATTTATATCGACGTCTCGTCCAAGGTTTTGGCCGAGCGCGGGCTGACGCTCAACGACCTGAAGAATGCCATTGTCGGGCAGAACAATGTCGATCCGGCCGGCAATGTCGATACCAGCACGCGCTCGGTGCGCATCTCGGTCGAGGGCGATGTCAACAAGGTCGAGGATATCAAGAACCTGCGACTCAATGCCGGCGGCCAGGTAACGCGCCTCGGCGATATCGCCACCGTCACCGCCGGTCTGCAGGATCCCTACACGGCCAAGTTCCTCTATAACGGCCATCTGAGCGTGCAGCTCGGCGTCGTCATGGCGAGCGGCCATAAGGTGACCGATGTCGGTACGTCGGTAGAGGAAACCTACAAGCGCTTCGAGGCCTCGCTGCCGGTCGGCGTTCAGGTCGATCAGATCGCCAACCAGCCGGACGTTGTCACCGATGCCATCAGCGAATTCATGCATGCGCTCGGCGAAGCTCTCATCATCGTGCTGATCGTCTCGTTCCTGTCGATCGGCTGGCGTTCCGGCCTCGTGATCGCCATTGCCATTCCGCTGGTGCTGGCCGCGACCTTCGCCATCATGTACGAGTTCGGCATCGACCTGCAGCGCATCTCGCTTGGCGCGCTCATCATCGCGCTCGGCCTGCTGGTCGACGACGCCATGATCGTGGTCGAGCTCATGGAGCGCAAGCTGGAGGAGGGCCTCGTGAAGCTCGATGCCGCCAGCTTCGCCTATTCCTCGACCGCCTTCCCGATGCTGACCGGCACGCTGATCACCACAGCCGGCTTCATTCCCGTGGGATTTGCGGCATCGACGGCGGGCGAATATGTCCGCACGCTGTTTTATGTCGTCGGCATCGCGCTTGTCGTTTCCTGGTTCGTGGCCGTCTATTTCACGCCATGGCTCGGCTACATGATCCTCAAGCAGCGTCATCACGCCGGCGAGCATCACGACGTATTCGACACTCGTTTCTATCGCCGTCTGCACTCCTCGGTCGCCTGGGCCGTGCGCCACCGCGTCATCGTTCTGCTTCTGACGCTTGCCGCCTTCGTCGGCAGCCTCTGGTCCTTCCAGTTCATTCCGCAGAACTTCTTCCCGCAATCGTCGCGCCCGGAAATCCTCGTCGATCTCTGGTTGCCCGAGGGCACCAGCATCAAGGAAGTCGAGCGGCAGGCGCAGGCCCTGGAAGCCCGCATGGCCGACGATCCGGACAAGCGCTTCATCGCCACCTATGTCGGCCAGGGCGCGCCGCGCTTCTTCCTGCCGCTCGATCAGCAGCTGACCAATCCGAATTATGCCCAGATGCTTGTCATGGCCAAGGATGAGCCGGCCCGCGAGCGGCTGATCACCAAGCTGCGTGGCATTCTGGCAGCCGATTTCCCATCGGTCCGTGGCAAGGTCGACCGCCTCTTCCTCGGTCCTCCCACAGGCTGGCCCGTGCAGCTGCGTGTCATGGGCCCGGATCGGCAGGAGGTTCGCCACATCGCCGACGAGGTGAAGCAGCGCTTTGCCCAGAATCCGCTGCTCGGCGCCGTCCATGACGACTGGCTCGAGCCGGTGCCGGCCATGAAGCTGGTGATCGATCAGGATCGTGCCCGCGCTCTCGGTGTTACCTCGCAGCGCATCCGTCAGATGCTGCAAGCCTCGATGTCCGGCTTCACCCTCGACAATTATCGCGAAGGCGAGGAAACCGTCGGAATCGTCGCCCGCGAACCGGACGCGAGCCGTCATCTGCTGACCTCGGTGAACTCGGTCTATATCCCGACCGATAGCGGCGGGTTCGTGCCGCTGTCGCAGGTTGCCAAGATCGTGCCCGTGATGGAGCAGGGCATAGAATGGCGCCGTGACCGTCTGCCGACCATCAGCGTCAGGGCGACCCTGCCCGACGATGTGCAGTCGAATGACGTAACCGCCAAGCTCTACAACGACATGGCCGATCTCAGGAACAGCCTGCCGGCCGGCTATAAGATCGAGATCCAGGGCGGCGCCGAAGACAGCGCCGAAAGCCAGGCCTCGATCGCCGCCAAGGCGCCGATCATGCTCGTGGTCATCGTCGTCCTCCTGATGGCGCAGCTGCAGCACTTCGGCAAGGCGATGCTGGTGCTCGCCACCGGCCCGCTCGGCATCATCGGCGCGGCGGGCGCGCTCTTGATCAGCGGCGCGCCCTTCGGCTTCGTCGCGATCCTCGGCGTCATCGCGCTGCTCGGCATCATCATCCGCAACTCGATCATCCTCGTCGACCAGATCGACCAGGACATCGCGGCGGGCATGGAGCGGAAGGAAGCGATCATCGGCTCGGCCGTGCGTCGTTTCCGGCCGATCATGCTGACGGCGCTGACGGCCGTGCTGGCGCTGATCCCGATCTCGCGCGGTGTCTTCTGGGGGCCGCTCGCCTACGCCATGATGGGAGGCATCCTGGTCGCGACCGTGCTGACGATCTTCGTGCTCCCCGCCGGCTACGCCCTGTTCTTCGGCCGCGAGCCGAAGCACAAATCAGAGGAGCCGCCCGTCAAGGAGCAGGCCGACGAGGAGGAGCAGAATACGATCCGGCTGCCACCGGCCGTGGCGGCGGAATAGGACGCCTCAAAAAAGCCAACCCCGGTCCTCGCAGGCCGGGGTTTTCGTTTGCGCCGTTCAGATCGGCGGGAGGATCGTCGGCCTGCCATCGGCGATCTTGAGGATTGTCAGGCTTCCGCCCATGGAAACGGCCGTATCGATGCCGATGCGGCCTATGCCGAAAGTCGGATGGGAGCCAGGCGTGTGGCCGTGGACCACTAGAAACGGCAGTCGCGGCCCTTCCGACAGGAAGGGTTCGCGGATCCACATCAAATCCTCGTCCGTCTGATCCCTGAAAGGAATACCGGGCCTGATGCCGGCGTGAACGAAGAGTGTCGAGCCGAAGGTGACGGCTGCGGCGAGCGACCGCAGCAGATCGACATGCGCTGGCGGCATCGCCTTCAGCGTCATGTCGCGCAATTGCTGGATGCTGTATCCAAGGTCGAAGAGAAGATGCCTGGCATCGATGCCATAGGAGGCGAGCGTCGGCAGCGCGCCGAATTCGAGCCAATGGACGTTGGTATCGGGATCATCGAGAAAACGGAGGAAGACATCATCGTGATTGCCGCAAAGCGCATAGCGGTCGAAGCCTTCCGGCGGCGGCGCGCTGAGATGTGCCAGCACGTCGCCGGAGCGCGGGCCGCGATCGACATAATCGCCGAGAAATATCAGAAGCTTTCGGCCGGGAAGGGTGCGGGCGTCGGCGACGATGCGTCTTTCAGCCTCCGCCATCTCATCGTGGCAGCCATGGATGTCGCTCAGCGCATAGATCGCGGTATAATCGCGTCCCGTAAGATCGATGCGGTCCCGTTGCTGCTGCATGAAATCGGCCGTTCCCTGCCGGGTCGCGCCTGAACGGCCGCGGCAGTCCGATTGCTTGAATGGTATCGAGAAACCCGCCTGCGGCGAGCCTATATCGGACGGTATTCCAAGCATCGACCTGCCGCAAGTCTTACGAGCGCCGGCATTGGTCTGAACCGTTGAAATTGCAGGGAATTTCAACGTGCCTTCGAGGGATCGCGCGCGTGGCGCAATTCCCCGAATGGTTGCTCAGCCGCGATAGGCGGCCTCGAGCCCGGCGATATCGAGCTTCACCATCTCCATCATCGCCTGCATGACGCGAGCGGCTTTGGCCGGATCCGGATCGGCGATATACTTGCTGAGCACGGTGGGGACGATCTGCCAGGAAATGCCGTAGCGATCCTTGAGCCAGCCGCATTGAACGGCCGCTCCCCCGTCGGTCAACCCGTTCCAGAGCCGGTCGACTTCAGCCTGGTCGGCGCAATCCACTTCCAGCGAGATCGCGTGGGTGAACTCGACGCGATTGCCGCCGTTCATCGCCATAAAGCGCTGTCCGGCAAGCGTAAAGCTGACGACCAGAACCTGATCGGACTTTCCGGCGGGCGTGTCGACGACATTCTTCTGAACATGATCGATCCTGGAATCGGGGAAGAGCGAAACGTAGAAATTCGCTGCTTCCTCCGCTTCGCGTGCAAACCACAGGCATGGGGCAATCTTGGACATAATGTGCTCCTTTCGGATAGCTTTCTCCAGCTAAGCTGCCAGAGGACGTTCGATAGAGCGGGGTGCCGACAGGTGGATTTGAAAAAATGCTTTTAGGTCAATGCAGGTAGATGGAATTGTCTTTTAGATATCGATTGTGAAATTCGCCGAGGGTGCGCCACCCCCCTCTGTCGCTTCCGCGACATCTCCCCCACAAGGGGGGAGATTGGTAACCCGTGGCACTTTCCTGCCTCAAGCATCATTAAGTTTTGCTGATCCCCCGCGTTCTTATTCTTTTAGCGGAACGAGGCGGCCAGCTCCCAACAATCTCCCCCTTGTGGGGGAGATGTCCCGAAAGGGACAGAGGAGGGTATCAGAGGTTCGGCATACGGGGGGCGCCGATAGATGCAGAACAACCTATCTCAATCGCCCGCCAACCTCTCGGCGAATTCGATCGCCTCGATCAGGCTGCGCTCATTGGCGATGCCCTTGCCGGCGATGTCGAAGGCGGTGCCGTGGTCGACGGAGGTGCGCACGATCGGCAGGCCGAGGGTGATGTTGACGCCGGAAAGGTCAATCCATTTGCCCGTCGCGGGATCGATTTCGAAACCGAGCAGTTTGACCGGGATATGCCCCTGATCGTGATACATGGCGATGACGGCGTCGTATTGGCCGGCGCGCAGCTTGACGAAGACGGTGTCGCCGGGAACGGGGCCGACGATATCGAGCCCGTCGGATACGGCCTTGGCGATGGTGGGCGCGGAGATATCGATATCCTGCCGACCGAAAAGACCTCCTTCGCCGGCATGCGGATTGAGGGCTGCGACCGCGATCTTCGGCCTGGCGATGCCGAGATTCTTAAGCGCCTTGTGCGTGAGGTCGATCACGAGGCGCAGCCGCTCTGGCGTCAGGCGCTTCGGCACATCCTCCAGCGCGACATGGGTGGTGACGTGGCTGACGCGCATATTGCCATGGGCGAGCATCATGACAGAGCCACGGGCGCCGGTCAGTTCCGCCAACAGCTCGGTATGGCCGGCATAATGGAAGCCGGCCTTGTTCAGCGCTTCCTTGTTGAGCGGCGCGGTGACGATGCCGCCGACTTTGCCCGATAGCGCCAGCTGGACGCCCTTCTCGATCGCCTTGAAGGCCATGCGGCCGCCATCGGCGGAAAGCCGGCCCGGCAGGATCGGCTCGCCCTCGGCATCGGCCTGGATGAAGCAAAGGTTCGGCCAATCGCCCTCCATCCGCGTTTCGTGGATTTCGATCTCGAGGCCAAGCTGCCGTTCGGCAAGCCGCAGGGCCGGGCCGCTGCCGATGATTGTCAGCTTCAGCTTACCTTTATCGAGCCGATCCTTCAGCCGCGCCGCGGCCTTGACGATGATTTCCGGGCCGATGCCGGCGGGATCGCCCATGGTGATTGCCAGGTGTCGCGTCATGGTTCTTCTCCTCCGGCAATCAGCCCGTTTTCACTCAATAGATCGCGCCACAGGGTAGGGCCACCGAATGCGCCTGATTTGGAGATGACCGTGGTGCCTTGCCAGGGACCGCCGACAATCGTGGAGCGGGGCAGGCCGGGCGCTGCCTGGCCGGTGATGCTGAGGGCTGTCACGCCGAGCGTCGAGCAAAGATTGCGCAGGGTCTCGCCGCCGGCGACGATCAATGTGCCCGGCGCTGGCAATGCCCTAGCCATGCCGCCGAAGGTCACCGCGATCCGCCTTGCGGCATCGTCGCGCTCAAGCCCTGTCGGTAGATCAAGGCTTACCATGGCGACGCCACTTTGCTGAATTTGATGATGGATGGCGTCGGCATCGGCGCCTTCGCCAAGCTTCAGCCAATTGGGGCCACAAGCCTGGAGCTGCGCCAACGTGATCGGCTGATCCGAGCCGAACAGGCCAAGCACCGGCCTTTGCAGCTTGCGCGAGATAGGGACTGATGGCGTCGGGTGCTGTTCACTCGCGTCCTTTTTGGCGTGTGTGGCGGCCCGGTCGATATTGCGCGCCAGGGCTTTTGCCAGCCCGCCGGTGCCGCTCCAGAGGACTGGTCCCTCCAGCCGCGACGATACCCATGCGATGACGACGTCGAGATCCTCGTCGGAATGTGCATCGAAAACATGGATGCCCTCCGGAATGGGCAGCGTTTCAGCGCCATCGGCGGAGGTCTGATCGAGCGCCGAGTTGAAGGCCGGCAATCCTTCCGCTCGTAAATGAGCGACGAGATCACCGCTGACATCGCGCCATGCGTCCTTACCCGCATACAGCACCTGCCGTCCGCCCCTTGTGTGCCGCCCATGATGCGGAAAGGCAGGCGCGAGGATGCAGTGGCGCCAGTGGCCGAGCCGGAAGCAGGCGGCCAATTCCGCCGCCCAGGGGCCGCGAAACAGGCTGTCCACCTTCTTGAAGGCGAGGTCGGCGCCCTCCAGCAGCGGTGCAATGCCACCGACGATCGCCTCCGCTTCGGCCGCCGTCTTCTCGCGGGTGCCGCTATCGATCGCGAGGCAATCCGGCAGGTTCTCGGAAAGCGCGTCGCTGCGCTCCACGTCGATCGGCCCGTAGACGCCGACGAATTCGACTGCGGTATCGAGCGCGCCCGTGAGGTCATCGGCAATGAGGCGGAGGGTGGGCATTGGCGGAGGAGCCTTCAGCGGGCCTTGCTGGTATCGGATGCGGGCATGGAGATGAGGCCTTGCGGCTGCTCTTCCGGCGCGTAGTCTTTAGCCTTCCATGAAGGATGTCAACGGGCTGCTTTGTCACCGATTCATTGAACCACGGCGATCACGGCTGCGACCTTAGCCCGCGTTTAATCACTGGCGCATATGCGCATATGCTTGTATCTGAGCAATGCGGCCAAGGTGTTTCGTCCGCTTCAAGGAGGGTAGGGTGAGCTACGATTTCCATGTGGGCCAGAAGGTCGTCTGCATCGATGACAAGTTCAAGCATGTCAGCATCGATCAGCTGATCCGCAAGGGGACGATCTACACCATTCGCTGGGTCGGCGAATACACGCATTATGTCGACGGCACTTTCATCGGCGTGAAGCTGGAGGAGATCCATCGCGGCAATGATGACGGGCCGGAAGGCTATGGCGCCGCCGACATGCCCTATCGCGCCAGCCGTTTCCGGCCGCTTGTCAAGGACAAGATCGCCTCGCTCAGAAAGCTCCTGGCGCCGACGCCGGATGCGCCTGTCGAGCCCAAGGTCAAGACCAAGAAGACGGAAAAGGTCTGAAAGCAGGCGGGATGGCGGCTGAACTTTCGCCGCCTCCGCTCTCTGTTTTGGCGCAATTCCGGACGGAAAACCGCTTGCGCACTTTTCCTGGAATTGCTCTAGGCCCGCGCAAGCCCGTGCTCGATCAGGCGACTGATAAGCCCCGGATAGGAAATGCCCGAGGCTTCCATGGCCTTGGGATACATACTGATATTGGTGAAGCCGGGCATGGTGTTGATCTCGTTGATGACGATGCTCTGATCCGGCCGCACGAAGAAATCGACCCGCGCCAGCCCTTCGCATCCGAGCGCACGAAAGCCATCCGCCGCCATGCGCTTCAGCACGTTTGCCGTGTCAGCCGGAATATCCGCCGGCACGGTGACGACGGCACCGTTCTGATCGAGATATTTCGCCTCGTAGGAATAGAAGCCGTGGGTCGCGGCCGGGGCGATCTCGCCCGGCACGGAGACGAAGAGCGTGCCGTCAGGCTCTTCCAGCACGGCGCATTCGATCTCGCGGGCGCGCACGAATTCCTCCACCAGCACCTTGCGGTCATGCCGGAAGGCTTCGGCAAGCGCGCTCTCGAACGCCGCGGCATCCTGTACCTTGCTGACCCCGACCGACGAGCCCTGGCGCGTGGGCTTGACGAAGACGGGCGAGCCGAGCGTGGCTGCAATCTCATCGAAATCAGGCTTGTCGCCGCGCATCAGCGTCACGGAGCGGGCCACCGGCAGGTCGGCCTCGCGCAGCAGGCGCTTTGCCATGTCCTTGTCGATCGCGTTGGCCGAGCCCAGAATGCCGCAGCCGACGAGAGGCAGGCCGACGATCTGGGCGAGGCCCTGAATGGAGCCATCCTCGCCGTTCAGCCCATGCAGCACCGGAAACAGCACATCGACCGCCGGCAGCTCGCGCGCGCCAGCACCCTCCAGCGCCATCAACCGCCCTTTGCCGCCCGGAACCAGGCAGACTTCCATGCCCTCATAGGCAATCGGCTCCGGCAGCACGCCGCCCTTTTCCTCCACCAGCAGCCAGCGCCCGGCGCGATCGATCAGGATCGGCACGATCTCATATCGCCCGCCATCGATCACCTTGACGACATTGCGGGCCGACATGACGGAAACCTCATGCTCGGTAGACTGACCGCCAAACAGAACGGCGACGCGTAGTTTCGACATTGAGGCTTTTCTCCCGGGCCAGGATGGATGTGTTGGGAGAAGGGTTTAAATGGGGGATTGCAGCGGAATTGGGGAGGGATGCGCAAGGTATGCTGTCATAGGAACATGTACCGCGCGCCAACACCGCGTCAGATCAGGGCGCGCAGTTCCCCGTCCATATTCTCCAGTTTGGGTAGGGGCAGAGCTTGTGGGGTTTATACGCCAAGTATCACAATGAAATTCATCGCCATATGGAAAACAAATGAAAGCAATATCCCGCCGCTGAAATAACAAATAAAGCCGAGGCAAAGGCCGATGATCGCATAGTCCAAGAATGCTGACAGGCTGTTCGGGAGGTGCGGTATTATGTATAAAATTGTCGTGCAAAAGACGATGAGCGTATCGTTATTGTTGCGTGCTCGGAGTTTTGACCACACATAGCCCCGGAAAAACAACTCCTCGCAAAAGGGGGCGATAATGCAGGTGGTGAGAACAAAAAGAACACTGCTTGGCGAAATGTCGTAGCTCAAATGGTTTGACCCCTGCCAAGCGGCCTTTAACGCGAGCAACGCAAAACCTATAGCAAGTGCACAAATCAGCGACCGACGTTGACGATCAAGTCGTGTGATCTGTCTAATATGGAATAAACTTGCGGCAAGGAGCACCGTGCTGATCGTCAAGATCGGTATTATAAAGGCGATCTTCGTTTTTACGATCGGGGTGAAATCCGCCGTGGACATCATAACCCCGGCGATATTGGTCGTAAGAAAAGCCGCCAGTATGGCGCCGATAATAAGCCCAATGTCACCTGCGCAATCGAAAAATACCATGCGACAGGTCGTTGTCACCGCTGCCGCAAATCGCCTCCAGAACTGCGCCATGAGCAATAAGCCGCCTAACCGCATGAATTGGAATAAGTACTTGGATCATCGCTTCCGAAGCAACAATGGTCTGATGAGAAAATCCCACACCAAAAACGAAATAAGCGGCGAGAGAAAAGCGAAGTAAATGAACTGATCGCTGATTTCCCGTAGACCGAAAGGAAACAAAAAAATCAGGAGGGGGTTTATGATCGCAAGCGGTATGAGGATGTCGCGATATTTCAATTGTCAACTCCCCTTCAACCGAGCATAGACTCCGACGAACGTCGGAATCTATGTTCCTTATTCCTTGGGCTACCTGTGGCTCCCAGAGCTACTAATTCCGCCCCCAGTATTGGACGAGGCGCCGCCGCCATAGTCGCCCATTGCGGTATAGCCACCATAGTCGGGTGAGGCTCCGCTATTAATATTATTTTCCACTGAGTTACCAATGGCGTATCCGGCCAAGCCTCCCCCGGCCGCGCCGATCCTTCCGCCCATGGGGCCAGCGGCCGAGCCAGCCGTTCCTCCGACCACACCGCCAACGGCAGCTCCGATCCGGCCGCCCCATCCGCTGTTGTCAGACCCACTATTAGATGAACCACCCATAGAACTTCTCCTTATTGGGGATTGAAATTTCCTCATGTGATGCATCACAGATAGTAATATCTGTGAAGGATGCCGTTGTAATCAACCCCCAATCAGATCGAGCCGAAGAACGCTACTACGCCATGCTGGACGCCGCAGCCTAGGCCGCATAACTTAACCAAACGATCTCCGGTAAAGCCGGTGTGGCTCATAGAGTATCAGGGCCGTGTTCCTCGCCGAGTTCGTCGGCCAAGATGACGAGTTAACGGCCAGCGAGGATCAAATTTTTTAACTTGGAGCGATCGTGCGAACTTGAAAGTGTAAGAACGCATTCATCAAGAGCCCCAAAAGAGTGCTTTCGAGCTATCTACCATCCTCTAAGGTGTCGGCTTCGCGGGCTACTGCCGATCGAGATACTATTTTTTGGATGAGTAAGAATATGGCTGCGGCCGCCAGGCTTGATAAAAATGCCAAAACCGGAAGAAGAAGATAGTACTTCAACGAGAGTGATGGCAAAGGCAGTATGTTAAAAGTCGCATGCCATATTGTACAGTAAGCTACGGCAACAAAAGAGTTGCTTGCCTTGAAGTATACATAGCTCGAAGCAACATGAAGAAATTTAACAAGAGCCAAAAAATATGCTGCTAAAATATACGACCACAACATGGAGCTAATACCTAGATCGCTCAGATGTTGGCTGACCGCAGGAAAATATAAGAAAAATTCTAATAAAGCGATTGGAAATAGCCCAAAAATAGGATAGTGCGAGCGTTTGAAAAACCAAACAATTAGAAACTTTATTATTTCTTCAAAGAAGGCGAGCAGCGTTGTCTGAACGATAATTGCAAAGCCCAAAGACAAAGCTGCTCCTCCCATTTCAACAAACTCTGTTCAAGAGGCTATCTGCCTCCTGAACTATCCCGACCGTTGCCTGCGCCCGAGCTACTACTGCCGCCGTAGTCGCCCATGGCGTTATATTGGCTGTAGTCTGGAGCCCCGCCGCCGCCGACGGTTTTCCCAAGAAAGGAACCGCTCCATCCCGGATTGTTGCTGGGATCTTTCGACGCGGCAACTTGGCCGTCGAAGCTATATCCGTCTTTCACGCCCACGCCGACACCTTGCGAGTATGAGGCCGAGCCAGACGAGCTTGAGGAACCACCCATAAAACTTCTCCTATCTTGCGCCTTAGGTTGAAATTTCATTATGTGATGCATTACTAATGGAATTATCTGTGCCAGATGTTGCTATTATCAACCCCGAAAGTGGTTCTCAGCAGGGAAAGCAACCATTGAATGAGATTCCAGCATCATTTTCGTGGTTCACGAAAACTACCGGAAAATACACTGGGCATATAGTTGAACTTTCCGTCATTTCCATCGTGCTGCGCCTTCTGGGGCTTGTCCAACCCTTTGTATTTCAGGCGCTTATCGACAGAATTCTTCCGTTTCAACGGGAGGATAGCCTCTATATTGTCGTTGCCCTCCTCGTCATTGTGGCCATCTTTCAGAGCGCATTCAAATCGGTATCGACATATCTCGGCGGTGATCTGGTTAATCAACTCACACGCGAGTTCAGCAGGCGCATTTATGAGCACGTCCTCCACCTGCCGTTGCGCACACTGCAGAAATGGCAAGTTGGGGAGCTGTTCGCACGCATGGGGGAAATCGAGACTATTCGCCGGTTTCTCACTGGAACCATTTCCGGTGTCGTCATCGATATTGTGTTCTCATTCGTCTATCTCGGCGCTCTTTTTTCGATCAGCCCATCGCTTACCCTGATCATAATTGTGATCCTGCCAACGCAGATGGCAGCAATTGCGATAGTCGGTCCCTTCCTGCGCCGCCGCCTGAAACAATCGTTTCTGGCAACGTCAGCACACCAATCCCGAATGATCGAGACCTTCAGGAACGCCGAAACCGTGAAAGCACAGGCAGCGGAGGACCGTTACGCCAGGCGTCTTGACGGAACGATGTCCGCGTCCCTGGATCTGGGCTTCAAGATCACCAAGTTGCACATCGTCAACGGCATCATCAGCGATGCTTTCAGCAATGCCTTTGATATCCTGATCGTGTTTTTCGGCGCGATGCTTGTTCTGGACAATTCCATAACCCTTGGACAGCTTGTGGCATTTCACTTGCTGGCTGGACATGTTTCGGCACCCATCCTTGGGCTCGCTTCGTTATGGGAGCACTGGCAAGGCATAAAGATCGCCCGCCTTCGCCTCGGAGATGTCCTGAACGCGCCTTCCGAAAACGAAACGGGCAAACAGAAACTTGTGCTCAGAGGTTCGGCAACCCTGCGCCTCGAAGCGGTATCGTTCGGATACACTGCAGAGCGTCTGGTGCTCGACAACCTCAACCTGACAATTGCTCCCGGACAGCCGACCATCATCGTGGGGCGCTCCGGCTTTGGAAAATCGACTCTGGCGAAGGTGATGAGCGGATTGTATCCGCCTGACACAGGTTCGGTTTTCATCGACGATCAGGTCATGGGCAGTTTTACGCCGGAAAGCATTAGGACCAACATAGCCTACCTGCCACAGGAACCTGCGTTATTCGCTGGAACGATCAGAGAAAATCTCCGCCTTGCCAAGGAGGATGCCACCGACGATGAGATGCAAATCGCGTTGAGGGATAGTGCCTGCGCCGAAATGATCGAGCAACTCCCGGAAGGAATGGAGACGGATGTCGGCGAGCATGGATCTTCGCTCTCAGGCGGCCAGCGACAGCGATTGGCGCTTGCTCGCCTTCTCCTGTGTAATCCCAATGTCTTGATTGTCGACGAACCCACCAGTGCCCTGGATGAGCGATCAGCATCTATAATCACGCGGACGCTGAATGATCTCGCCAAGTCCCGCGCCGTCGCCATCATTAGCCATCGGCCAGAGCTGTTTGGCGTCGAAGCACATGTTGTCGATCTCGAAAAACTCCAGGAGCGCACATGACCTTGGTGCCGCCATCCATGGCTCGAGCTTCGCCTACGGTCCGAGTGACGGCCTGGCTTCTTCTGATTATGTTCGCGGTCATCCTTGGCGGCAGCATCGTTGCCAAGACCGAAGTCGTGGCACGCGGTTCAGGAAAACTGGTTCCGATATCGCGTGTTCAGGTGGTTCAGCCACTCGCCGATGGCAAGATCATCGAGTTGAACGTTAATGAAGGCCAGACAGTCGCCGCAGGCGATGTCCTAGTCAAACTCGATCCCACGACCGCTCAAAGCGATATCCAACGAATACAAGCCAATATTGATCAGCAGTCGCTCGATGCCGATGTGGCCGATGCCATCGTAACGCCACTTGCGGCACAAGATCCAGCGAGTCCAGGCTTCGTCGACGCTGGCATCCAGAAGTTCCGTCAGGATTGGCCAGCGAACTCCGAGAAGGAACCGGAAGGCGAAGCGCTTGTGCGTGCGACGCTTGTCGCCCTACGGGACCAGATTTTGCAAACCGATGCTCAATTGAAGCAATTGGAGTTGCAGCAGGAGGCGCAGACTGCCCGAATAGAGAAGGCCAAGATAGATCGCGACATTGTCTCGCAGAAGCTTACCTCGGCCGATACGCTGTTGCAGCAAGGTGTCATGAGCCGCAACGAGCATCTCGACCGGCTCCGGGAATTGAGATCGATCGATGGCGATGCACAGGTGGCCGAAAGCGAGCTTTCCGCGCTGGCGGCATCGACAGAAGCCACACGGCGCCAACGGGCAGCCGCTATCTCCGACAATCTCGCGACACAGCGTCGCCGCCTGCGGGAATCGGAGATCGCCCGAGACAGCTCGGATGCCGCACTACGCGCGGCACAGGAACGACTGAACAATCTTACACTTCGTTCGCCTGTCAGCGGACGCATCGAAAACATGACTGTTCACACGGTTGGTGGCTTCGTCGAAGCGGGCGCGACCTTGATGGGAGTTGTCCCTACCCAAGGCGGCATGGAGGTCGAGGCCTTTTTCGACAATAGAGATGTCGGCTTCTTGCAGAACGGACAGAGGGCGTATGCGAAGTTTGACGCCTTTCCATCCGAACGTTTCGGCGTCGTTGAGGGCCACGTGACAAACATCGGGGCTGATGCTCGGGAAAACGGCACGTCCAAGTGGGTATATGCCGTGCGCCTTCGGCTCGATAAGTCGGCCTTACGGGTGGACGGCAAAGAAATTGGCTTCGCACCAGGCATGACCGTAACCGTTGATGTCGTCACCTCACAACGCAGGCTCATCTCATACTTCTTTGAGCCCATCACCAAAGCGATTCAAAATGGATTGAAGGAGCGATGAACCGTCATGAGCACGACCTCATCAGTGACAAAGCTGAGCGCGATGAATGCGCTTGGCTGCATGACTTTTCTCGCGCTTCAGTCTCCACTTCATCGAAGCTGGCTGATCAGCGACATGGAAAGGAATTTCATTCCGGCGCTCAAGACAGGCCAGTGCAAAATTTACTTTTACGGACCGGACAATCCTAAAGCTTTCGTGACATGGGCACTTGTCGATGACGCCACGCATGCAAAGTTGATGGCTGATGGCCTGACGCCTCATGAATCAAAATGGACATCAGGTGAGAATCTTTGGTTCATCGATGTTGTCGCACCTCATGGTGATGCCGCGATGGTCATTCGAGATATGCGGAAAAATCATTTCTCCGGTCAAAATGGCTATTCGATCAAGCGCAACGCGGATGGCTCGATCAATCGAATTAAGAAGTGGCGCAACATTCGTTGAAAAAAGATCGACGTCTGGCGACATGGCATGAGATACTTCGGCTCAAAGGCGACCGGCTGCGATCTGTTCTGGAGTGAGCGGGTATCGGCCGGGTGCAGCGTGTAGGCCTTCTTCTTATAGTTTCGGTCTCAGGCGGCGTTCAGATCGGCGATTTCGCCGTGCTTTGCCAGCAGGCGCGGCGACGACATGTCGCCGGTCTCGTCGTCGACCACGACAGCATAAGCCGCAACGCCAACAAAGCGTCCGGACATCGCCGAGGCAATCCGTTCGGCGCTCATTGCATTCGAAGCCTGCCGCATCTCGCCCGGCACGAGGTTGCCACGGTTCTTGCGATACGGCAGGACAATGAATTTCTCGGCGCTATTCATGACGTCTTCCTTAATTTGTTCTCAAAATGTTCTCTTTTTGAGGAGGAGTCAAGACAGCAGATTTGCGAACGTTGGAGGAACAGGCTGTGCCAATTCTGTGCCACATGGCTATGCGCAACGGTGCATGAGTATGCACTTTGTTCTTTTTGGAAGTCTGGAAAACCCCAGGAAAACTGGTGCTGCTAGAGAGATTTGAACTCTCGGCCTCTCCCTTACCAAGGGAGTGCTCTACCCCTGAGCTATAGCAGCAATCCGTGGCGCGGTGTGGTGCGCCGTATTGGGCGAGGCGGCTATTGCCATAGGTCGGGGCGGAGTGCAAGCCGCAAATTGCAAGTTCTTTGAAAGATCGCTGGAAAAAATGTGTCGGTCTTTTGACAGGCTGGGTTTTCCGCTATGAGGAAGACATGGGTGCGGACAAGACGAAAATCGATGATGGGCGGGCTTTGCAGGGCGGTTCGGCGGCCAGTGAGGCGGGCGAGACTGTTGGCGGCGGGCAGGTCACGGAAGCGGATCGGCGGCGGGAGCGGGCGGCGCAGAAGCTGCGGGAGAATCTATCGCGACGCAAGCAGCAGGTGAGGGCGCGGCGCGCCGGGCAGGCCGACGAGACGGATGGCTTGCCGGCGGCAAAGGCTGGGGATAGCGGTGATGACGCCGCAAAAAGGGACGAATCGTAATGATTGATGTCGTCCATCATCAAACGAATTGATGCGTTAATCTATTTCGTCTAAAGAGCGCGTTTTACCAGGTGCACGAAACCTGGCGCCCGCGACTTGAGGCGCCCGGGACTATCAGGAAAGGCGGGCCTCGCCCGTATTGCTTATATGGATCGTATCAGGATTGTCGGCGGCAATGAGCTCAACGGTATCATTCCGATCTCCGGCGCCAAGAATGCCGCCCTGCCGCTGATGATCGCCTCGCTGCTGACAAGCGATACTTTGACGCTCGAAAACGTGCCGCATCTGGCCGATGTCGAGCTGCTGATGCGCATCCTCGGCAATCACGGCGTCGATGTCGCCGTCAACGGCCGGCGCGAGCGCCAGGAAGACGGCTATTCCCGCACGATCCATTTCACCTGCCGTACGATCGTCGATACGACAGCACCCTATGAGCTCGTTGCCAAGATGCGCGCGAGCTTCTGGGTCATCGGGCCGCTGCTCGCCCGCGAGGGCCAAGCGCGTGTTTCGCTGCCGGGCGGCTGCGCCATCGGCACGCGTCCGGTCGATCTCTTCATCGAGGGTCTCGAGGCGCTCGGCGCCACCATGGAAATCGACGCCGGCTATATCAACGCCACGGCGCCGAAGGGCGGCCTCATCGGCGCCCGCTATGTCTTCCCGAAGGTTTCCGTCGGCGCGACGCATGTGATGATGATGGCCGCCACGCTTGCCCGCGGCACCACCGTCATCGGCAATGCGGCCCGCGAGCCCGAAATCGTCGATCTCGCCAATTGCCTGATCGCCATGGGCGCCAAGATTTCCGGCGCCGGCACCAGCACGATCACCATCGAGGGCGTCACCTCGCTCTCCGGCGCCCGCCATCGCGTGCTGCCCGACCGGATCGAGACCGGCACCTATGCCATGGCCGTCGCCATGGCCGGCGGCGATGTCACGCTCGAAAATACCGATGTGGCGCTGCTCGACACGGCGCTTGAAAGCCTGCGCCGCGCCGGCGCTACTATTTCGCCGACCAATAACGGCATCCGCGTCATGCGCAATGGCGGCGGCATCAAGCCCGTCGACGTCGTCACCGATCCGTTCCCCGGCTTCCCGACCGACCTGCAGGCGCAGTTCATGGCGCTGATGACCCGCTCCGGCGGCATTTCGCACATCACCGAGACCATCTTCGAAAACCGCTTCATGCATGTCCAGGAGCTTGCCCGTCTCGGCGCCAAGATTTCCCTTTCCGGCCAGACCGCCCGCATCGAGGGCGTCGAGAAGCTGAAGGGCGCACCCGTGATGGCGACCGACCTTCGCGCCTCCGTCTCGCTCGTTATTGCCGGCCTTGCCGCCGAAGGCGAGACGCTGGTGTCGCGCATCTATCACCTCGATCGCGGCTTCGAGCGGCTGGAAGACAAGCTGACGCGCTGCGGCGCCATCGTCGAGCGCATCAGCGACTAAGGCATATCGCACCCTTGCGAGGCGGCGTCTGGTTCTGGGCATAGCGCTGTCGCAAAACCGCGACACAGTTTTACGCGACACGCCATAAATCCGCCTGTTGGCGCGAAGAGAGCGGGCAAGCCCGCTTTCTTCGGTTGCGTCTTTTGCGCTCGCATCCTATGTCCATCACGGGGGAAATGCCGGCAATGGCGTTTCGCTAGGGCATTTTTCTGGTGGCGCGATCGGGGATAAAGGACGAATGAGCGATCTCAAGCTAATGGCACTCGACAACGAAGATCTGGGCGTTATCTCTGCCTATATGCAGGACAGCGTCTTCAAGGTCGGCGACATGTCCTATGCGCCGAAGCTCGAGCAGTTTTCGCTCGCGGCCAACCGCTTCGGCTGGGAGCAATCGGACCAGCGCAGCAAGCCTTACGAACGCCATCGTTCCGCGCTGGTGTTCAAGCGCGTGCAGGCGGTGCGTTCCAGCGGCGTCGACCGGCGCAACCGCGACGAGGTGCTGTCGCTGCTTGCGATCCGGTTCGACCAGAGGGGCGACGGGCCTGACGGCACGATCGAGCTGACCCTTGCCGGCAAGGCGACGATTGCGCTCGACGTCGAATGCATCGAGGCCCAGCTAGCGGATATCGGCGGCGCGTGGGAAACGGCGCATAAGCCCCGGCATCCGGATGCGGGCGTATAGGCTTGTAACGGTTGGATACGGCCGCCGAAAGCGGTCTCGATGGAAGGGAATACAGCATTGGCTATCTGGCTGGATCAGGTGTCGGAAGGGTTTGAGCAGCAGTTCGCCGCGTTCCTGACGACGAAGCGGGAAGTGTCCGAGGATGTGAATGCCGTGGTGCGCGGCATCATCGATGATGTGCGGGCGCGCGGTGACGCAGCTCTTGCTCACTATTCCAAGAAATTCGAAGGCATCGATTTCGCCACCACGCCGATGCGTGTCGGCGAAGCGGAGATCGATGCGGCCGTCGCCGCCGTTCCGGCCGAGGTTCTGGGCGCGCTGAAGGTCGCCGCCACCCGCATCGAATCGCATCATCGCCGGCAGCTGCCGAAGGATGATATCTATGAGGACGATCTCGGCGTCGGCTTGGGATCGCGCTGGACGGCGATCGAGGCTGTCGGCCTCTATGTGCCCGGCGGCACGGCGAGCTATCCGAGCTCGGTGCTGATGAATGCAGTGCCGGCCAAGGTCGCCGGCGTCGATCGCGTCGTCATCGCCGTGCCGACCAAGGACGGCACCGTCAATCCGGCTGTGCTGGCCGCTGCCCGCATGGCCGGCGTCGAGGAGATCTACCGCATCGGCGGCGCGCAGGCGATCGCGGCCCTTGCCTATGGCACGGAGACGATCAAGCCGGTCTACAAGATCACCGGCCCCGGCAATGCTTATGTGGCGGCCGCCAAACGCCAGGTGTTCGGCACCGTCGGCATCGACATGATCGCCGGCCCCTCCGAAGTGCTCGTCATCGCCGACAAGAACAACGATCCGGATTGGATCGCCGCCGATCTGCTGGCGCAGGCCGAGCATGACGAAAGCGCGCAATCGATCCTGATTACCGACGATGCCGAATTCGGCAAAGCTGTGGAGGCGGCGGTCGAGCGGCAGCTGAAGCGGCTCAGCCGCTCGCAGACGGCGGCAACCAGCTGGCGGGATTTCGGCGCGGTCATCCTGGTCTCCGATCTGAAGAAGGCCATTCCGCTTGCCAACCGCATTGCGGCCGAGCATCTGGAACTCGCGGTCGACGATCCCGAGCCGCTGCTTGCCGGCGTGCGCAATGCCGGCGCGATCTTCGTCGGCCGTCATACGCCGGAGGTGATCGGCGATTATGTTGGCGGCTCGAACCATGTGCTGCCGACGGCCCGCTCGGCGCGCTTCTCCTCGGGTCTTTCCGTGCTCGATTTCGTCAAGCGCACCTCGATTCTCCGGCTTGGGCCGGATCAGCTTCGTGCACTCGGGCCGGCGGCGATCGCGCTTGCCAATTCCGAGGGGCTGGATGCACATGCGCGATCGGTCGCGATCCGCCTCAATCTCGAGGGGTAAGGCATGGCCAAGGGCGTCTTCCGGCTGAGCGATGTGGTCCTCGACGACACGATCGGCCGCTCGACGCCCGATGTCGAGCATGAGCGCGCCGTCGCCATTTTCGACCTGATCGAGGAAAACAGCTTCGAGCCGATCGGTCATCAGGGCGGGCCTTATCTCCTGAACCTGTCGCTGGTCGACCAGAAGCTGGTCTTCGACATCCGCATGGAAGATGGCGGCGTTGTCGCCACCCACATCCTGTCGCTGACGCCGTTTCGCCGGATCGTGAAGGATTACTTCATGATCTGCGAGAGCTATTACGAGGCGATCCGCTCCGCCACGCCCAGCCGCATCGAGGCGATCGACATGGGCCGGCGCGGCATCCACAACGAAGGTTCGCAGACGCTGATGGACCGGCTGAACGGCAAGATCACCGTGGATTTCGACACGGCGCGCCGGCTGTTCACGCTCGTCTGCGTGCTCTACTGGCGCGGGTGACCGATATGGAGGAGCCGCAGGCGATCGAGCATATCGGCAAATCCCCCGGCGCCATCCTCTTCATGTGCGGCCTGAATACCATCCGTTCGCCCATGGCCGAGGCGATCGCCCGGCAGATGCTGCCGCAAGGCACCTATATCGCCTCGGCGGGTGTGCGGGCCGGCGAGCGCAATCCTTTTGTCGATGTCGTGCTTTCCGAGATGGGGCTTTCGCTCGGCCGGCGGCAGCCGCAGACCCTGGAGGAGCTGGAAGATGATTTCTTCGATGTCATCATCACGCTCTCCCCCGAGGCGCATCATGCCGCGCTGGAATTGACGCGGGCCAACGCGATCGACGTCATCTATTGGCCGACGATGGACCCCTCCGCGACCGACGGAACCCGCGATCAGGTTCTGGATGCCTATCGTGGTGTGAGGGACTATCTTCTCGGTCTCATCGAGAGCAGGCTTGTGGAACATCGCGGTTCGCTTTAGAGCCGAAGATGAAACAAATGCAGAAACCCTTATCAACGTGGTTCACAAAACCGCGGCGATTGTGTAGTTTCCGCGCAAATTTCCCGGCGACCCAGCCTTTTTACATAGGCGCCGGCCCCAACCGACAGGAAAAGAAGCTTTAATGCCGAAAGAAGAAGTCCTCGAATTTCCCGGTGTCGTCACCGAACTCCTGCCGAACGCGACCTTTCGCGTGAAGCTGGAAAACGAGCACGAGATCATCGCCCACACCGCGGGCCGCATGCGCAAGAACCGCATCCGCGTTCTGGCCGGCGACAAGGTGCTGGTGGAAATGACCCCTTACGATCTGACCAAGGGCCGCATCACCTACCGTTTCAAATAGTCCGCCGCTCGCTGGAGCCGGATGCCTCGACATTTTTCGGCATCATGCTCCGGAGCCGGCTCTCATCCCCGCATGACAGGTCGAGATCTGATGGCGTTGAAACACAAGCTGATACTGGCCTCCGGATCGCCGCGTCGCGTCGAGCTCCTGCATCAGTCAGGCATCGAGCCCGCGCGTCTTATGCCCATGGACATCGACGAGACGCCGAAGAAGTCGGAGCATCCGCGCTCGCTGGCGCGGCGGCTTTCGACCGAGAAGGGCGAGGCGGCGTATGCCGCGATCAAGAGTGACGCCGCCTGGCAGGGCAGCTATATTCTCTCGGCCGATACGGTCGTCGCCGTCGGACGGCGCATTTTGCCCAAGGCGGAATTCGTAGATGAAGCGGCTGCGGCGCTGCATCTGCTCTCCGGGCGCGGCCATGTCGTCTATACCGGCATCTGCCTGATCACACCGGACCGCAAGGCGCGCCAGAAGGTCATCGAGACCAAGGTGCGTTTCAAGCGGCTCTCCGGCCGCGACATCGAAATGTATCTCGCCTCCGGACAATGGCGGGGCAAGGCCGGAGCCTATGGCATACAGGGGCTTGCAGGCTCCTTCGTGCAGAAGCTCGTCGGTTCCTACACCAATGTCGTCGGATTGCCGCTTTATGAGACCATGCTGCTGCTCGCGGGCGAGGGATTCGATGTCCACGCCGGATGGCAGGAAGGATAGAGCTGATGACGAAGGCTGAAGAGATCAAGGTTGGTTCGAAGGTCGAGCCGCTGCGCAAGACGCGCCCCTGTCCGGAATGCGGCCGCCAGTCGGTGCGCGAACACTATCCCTTCTGCTCGGATCGCTGCCGTTCCGTCGATCTTTCGCGCTGGCTCAACGGCTCCTATGCCATCCCCGTGACCGAAGACGAGACGAAGGCTGACGGCTCCGATCAGGAGTGAATGCGGCCTTCCAGCCCCGCTCGCGCTCACGAACTCTTTCATTTTGTTCGCGAATTGCCAAAATTCGATTTCCTGTCAAAAAAGAGTCATTTGCTGCTGGACATGGCCGAACAAGATGCTATAACCCCGCTCGCTTCCGGGGTGAACCAACCGCCCGGCGCCCCTCAAGGCTCTTTCTTCGACGCGAAGCACGGATGCCCAGATAGCTCAGTTGGTAGAGCAGCGGATTGAAAATCCGCGTGTCGCTGGTTCGATTCCGGCTCTGGGCACCACTACTAACTGGTCCGTTCTGGACACATAGGTTACGGTTTATTCCTGAGACATAGGTAACACTTTTGGACCGAAAGGGTTCGGCAAA
>NZ_JBNDIC010000027.1:0-85827 GCF_056755475.1 Rhizobium sp. KNZ2-6A
AGATGTGTATAAGAGACAGGGGCTCCCGCATTATCGCGGAAGCCCTTTGATCCAATCGAAAGCAGGTTAGTCGTTAATCAGTGCGTGGTCCCGGTATCGGTCGCCGGAGTGTCGGATGTCGTCGATGCGACCTTACCCTTGAAGATGCGGCGCACCGACACGAAGAGCAGCGGGATGAAGAAGATACCGAGCACGGTTGCCGAGATCATGCCGCCCATGACGCCGATGCCGATCGAGTTTTGGCTGCCTGAGCCGGCACCGTTGGCGATTGCCAGCGGCATGACGCCGAGGATGAAGGCGAGCGAGGTCATCAGGATCGGTCGCAGGCGCTGGCGGGATGCCACCAGCGTCGCGTCGATCAGGTTCTTGCCCTGATTCTGCTGCTCGATGGCGAATTCGACGATCAGGATGGCGTTCTTGGCGGCCAGACCGATTGTTGTCAGCAGACCGACCTTGAAATAGACGTCGTTCGACTGGCCGAACAGGGTTGCGGCCAACAGGGCACCGAAGATGCCGATCGGAACCGAGAGCATGACGGCAAGCGGGATCGACCAGCTCTCGTAGAGGGCGGCGAGCGCCAGGAAGACCACCAGGATGGAGATGGCATAGAGCTGGCTTGCCTGGTTGCCGGAGAGCTTTTCTTGAGCGGACAGGCTGGTCCATTCGTGGCTGAAGCCCGGCGGCAGGCTTGCCATGATCTTGTCGATCTCGTTCATGGCGTCGCCCGAGGAGACGCCCGGTGCAGCCGAGCCCTGGATTTCGACGGCGGACGAGCCGTTATAGCGTTCCAGGCGCGGCGAACCGTAGCTCCATTGGCCGTTCGAGAAGGCCGAGAATGGCACCATGTCGCCACCGGAGTTGCGCACGTACCAGCGGCCGAAATCCTCCGGCTGCATGCGGAAATTCCTATCCGCCTGTACGTAAACCTTCTTCACGCGACCACGATCGATGAAGTCGTTGACGTAGGTGCCGCCCCAGGCCGTCGACAAGGTCGTGTCGATGTCGGAAAGGCTGATATTCAGCGCACTCGCCTTTTCCTGATCGATGTTCAGGGAATATTGCGGCGTATCCTCCTGGCCGTTCGGACGGGTGCCGAACAGCTTCTGGTTCTTTGCCGCGGCGCCGAGCAACTGGTTGCGGGCCTGGATCAATGCGGCATGGCCGGCGCCGTTGATATCCTTGATGAAGAAGTCGAAGCCGCTCGAACTGCCGAAACCGGGGATTGCTGGAGGCGCCAGCGCGAAGACGCTGCCATCCTTGATCTTCGAGAAGGCACCCATGGCACGGCCGGCGATTGCCTGCGCCTTCGACTGCGGCGCCTTGCGCTGGTCGAAGTCCTTCAGCCTGACGAAGACGATACCGACATTCTGGCCCTGGCCGCTGAAGCCGAAACCGGCGACCGCGAACGCGCCTTCCACATAATCCTTCTCATCGTTGAGATAATAGTCCTTCACCCGGTTGAGTACGGTCCAGGTACGGGAGCTCGTGGCGCCCGGCGGAAGCTGGATCGCGGTCAACAGGATGCCCTGGTCCTCTTCCGGCAGGAAGGAGCTGGGAAGGCGGTTGAAGAGATAACCAACACCGACGCCGATCAGGACGAACACCAGCAGGAAGACCATGGTGAGGCGGATCATGCCGTGGACGCCGCGCTGGTAGCGATGCGTCGCACGTTCGAAGTTGCGGTTGAACCAGCCGAAGACACCTTTTTCCTTCGATCCGTGTTCGGGTCTTTTCAGAATGGTGGCGCAAAGGGCCGGCGTCAGGATCAAGGCGACGATGACCGAGAGGACCATCGCCGAGACGATCGTCACCGAGAACTGCCGGTAGATGACGCCGACCGAACCGGAGAAGAAGGCCATCGGGATGAACACGGCCGAAAGCACGGTGGCGATGCCGATCAGGGCGCCGGTGATTTCCTGCATCGACTTGATCGTCGCCTCGCGCGGCGACAATCCCTCTTCCTCCATCACGCGCTCGACGTTTTCGACGACGACGATGGCGTCGTCGACCAGAAGGCCGATGGCGAGCACCATGCCGAACATCGTCAATGTGTTGATGGAGTAGCCGAAGAGCGAGAGCACGCCGAAGGTACCGAGCAGGACGACTGGAACGGCGAGCGTCGGGATCAGCGTGGCGCGGATGTTCTGCAGGAAGACGAACATGACGATGAAGACGAGCACGATGGCTTCGAACAGCGTCTTGACCACGTCCTCGATCGACAGCTTCACGAACGGCGTCGTGTCGTAGGGATAGACCACTTCGACGTTCGGCGGCAGGGTCTGGCTCAGATTGTTGATGGTGGTCCGCACCGCCTCCGCCGTGTTGATGGCATTGGCGCCCGAGGCGAGGTTGACGGCGAGACCGGCCGAAGGATGGCCGTTGTAGGTGCTCGATGTCGTGTAGCTCTCTGCCCCGAGCTCGACGGTGGCGACATCGTTCAATCGGACCAGCGAGCCGTTGGACTGGCTCTTCAGGATGATGTTTTCGAATTGCTCGGGCGTCTGCAGGCGGCTCTTGGCCGTCACGGTCGCGTTGAGCTGCTGGCCCTTGCGCTGGGGCAGGGCGCCGAGCTGACCTGCGGAAACCTGCGAATTCTGCGACTGGATCGCGCTGGTGACATCGCTCACCATCAGTTGGTATTTGGCAAGCTTGTCCGGATCCACCCAGATGCGCATGGCATAGCCGGAGCCGAAGATCTGCGTATTACCGACGCCTTCGATACGCTTCAGCGTATCGTTGAGGGTGCTCGAAACATAGTCGGCAAGGTCGTTCGAGTTGAGCTTGCCATCCGTCGATACGAAGCCGACGACCATCAGGAAGTTCGACGTCGACTTGGAAACGACGATACCGCTGGTCTGGACGGTTGTCGGCAATTGCGCCGTGACGAGCTGCAGCTTGTTCTGCACCTGCATCTGCGCGACGTCGGGATCGGCCTTGTTGGTAAAGGTCAGCGAGATCGAAGCCTGACCGGTCGACGTCGAGGTCGAGGTCATGTAGTCGAGATTGTCGATACCCGTCATGCCCTGCTCGATGACCTTGGTCACCGAGTTTTCGACGGTTGCGGCATCAGCGCCCGAATAAGTGGCGGAAATGCTGACCGTGGTGGGGGCTATCTGCGGATATTGCGAGATCGATAGAGTGAAGATCGACAGCGCACCCGCCAGCATGATGACGATGGCGATAACCCAGGCAAAGATCGGCCGGTCAATAAAGAAACGAGACATTGAACCACCTCACTTCTGAGCGCCGGAGGCGGCTTTGGTATCTGTCTTTTCCAATTCGGCCTGCTCCGTGGACTTGCCATCGGCGGCAGCCTGCTTCACCTCGCCGGTGGCATCGTCGATCGTCACAGGAGAAACCGTGACTTCCTGCCCATCGCGGACGCGCTGGATGCCTTCGACGATGACGCGATCGCCATCCTTGACGCCTTCGGCGATGAGCCAGCTGTTGCCGATGCTGCGCTGAACTTTCAGCACCCGCTGCTGCACCTTGCCGTCGGCGGTCACGAACATGGCAACCGGTTCGCCCTTCGTGTTGCGCGCCACGGCGCGCTGCGGCACCAGGAAGCTGTTTTCGGCAATGCCTTCCTGAATAGTTGCGCGCACATACATGCCAGGCAGCAGAACACGATCGGGATTGGGGAAGACGGCGCGCACAGTGATGGTGCCGACGGTTTCGGCGACGGAGGATTCCGCAAATTCCAGCTTGCCGGTTTGCTTGTACTGGCTGCCGTCTTCGAGCATCAGATGCACGGAGACATTGTCGCCGCTGGTCTTCAGCCGGCCATCGGCAATGGCACGACGGAATTCGAGCAGGTTGGTGCTCGACTGCGTGACGTCGACATTGATCGGATCGAGCTGGCGAATGGTGGTCAGTGCCGTCGTTTGCTCGGCGGTGACGAGGGCGCCGACGGTGACTGCCGAAGCATCGACGCGGCCGCCGATCGGCGCGCGCATTTTGGTGTAGTCGAGATTGATGCGCGCTGTTTCAAGGGCCGCTCTTGCGGAGGCCACGTCTGCGTTCGCCTGAGCCAGGGTGGACAGTGCGTCGTCCAGATTTTGCTTGCTGACCGCGTCCTGGGCCGTGAGGCTCTTATAGCGATCTACTTTCGACTGTGCGCTTGGAACGGCCCCTTCCGCCTTCTGTAGGGCGGCGGTGGCGCTGTCATAGGATGCCTGGTAAGAGGCAGGATCGATTTCATAGAGCACATCGCCCGCTTTGACCTCACTGCCTTCCTTGAAGTTGCGGCTGCGAATGATGCCGCCGACTTGCGGCCGCACTTCGGCAACGAGGTAGGCGCTGGTGCGGCCGGGCAGCTCGGCGGTGATTGCGACGGATTGCGGATGCAACGACATCGCGCTGACTTCGGTCTTGACGGCCGGCGCATTGTTCTGGGCTGTATTCTGCTGGTTGCAGCCGGCCAGCAACATCGCCAGGGCAATCCCCGCGACGGTCATCGAGGCGCGGCCGGCCGAAAGGCGGTTGGATACTATCGTATATGTGGGCGCAGAAGTGGGGTTGGCGGGCTTTCGCACGTTGCTATTTCCTGTTGCCTTATTTACAGTACCAAGTCGTACGGAAAATATGTATAATGCTTCAAATGTCAATCGCATTCGGCTGTTGGGGTCAAGCGGAAGTGCTGACAAAAGAACGAGCAGGCAAGGCCGATCAGGCCGCCAAGCGACGGCCGCGCGGCCGCCCGAAAACCGCGAATGACGACACGCGCCGCGCGGAGATCGTCAGAGTGGCGCGCACTACTTTCTATGAGCTTGGTTACGGCCGTACGACGATCGACCTCATTGCCGCCAGATGCAGGATTTCGAAACAAACCCTCTACAAGTTGTTTCCGAGCAAGGCTGACTTGTTCACGGCGATCATTGCCGAACACCGGGCATCCATGCTGGCACTCCCGCGCGATCCCGACGAGAATCTACCCCTTGTAGAAGCGCTTGAGCAGATCTTCATGATCGATATGGCTGAAGCTCAGGAGCGGGAACGCGAGGTTTTCATCCATCTTGCCATCAGCGAAGCGCAGCAATCCCCGGAGATTGCGATGCTGTTGCACACTTATGGCGCCAAGCAATCGCAGCAGATGCTTGCCGATTGGCTCAGCCAGCAGCAAAGACGTGGCCTGATCGAGATTGCCGATGTGGCCAGTGGCGCGCGCATGCTGATGAACATGATCTTCGGTGCCATGATTTCCAAACCGGGCCATCCGAGCGACTGGCCGGACCGGGAAACGCGGCTGCACCATCTGCGCCAATGCATTTCGATTTTTGTCGCAGGCGTGCAGCCGCGCAAGGGCGACGGGTAGCCTGTCATTCGGCAATCTTCCTGCACAAAATAACAATGCCGATATGGCCCGTTGAACCATATCGGCATCGTTCGAGATCCCGGCGGAAGCCGGAATGGATTAGAGCGGTTCAGCTTTTCACCGAATCTCCGAACCGCTCTATCTCTTTGTTTCCTCGCAATTCCGGACGGAAAACCGCTGCGCACTTTTCCTGGAATTGCTCTAGCTCAGTGTGCCACCACGTTTGCTATGTCCGTACCCTCGTCGAAGGAGGGATTCGGCAAGCCATTTGCATACATTTCCTGCAACACGGCCCCCAGCGCCAGATCCAGGCACCAGACCGGGAATTCCGCATTCAGGTTCTTGGCGCTCTGCCGCGCATAGGTGATAAGCCGAGCGATTGATGCCAGTTCCTTGAGCGAGTCTGGATCCTGGTGTGCTGCTCCGATTGGAAGTACTGCTGTCATTTCATGCCCTCTAATTGCCCCCGTTCCCGGCAGACGAATCGTGTCTGGCCCGGGAACATGAGCAAACCGTAACGGATGTTTTGCAGCTTGGCGCGTGACATGCAGCGTGACACGAGGCCTGATTGCGGCAAAATCTTGTCTTTGCAATTTCAGGGCGTGAAACGGTTTAAAATGCGATCGGCGGACGGAAGGGCAAGCAATATCACGGCGCCGGATGCCTAGAGCTTTTTCGCTTTTCTTCGAATCGCGAAAACGCCCTATCTTCTTATTTCTCAACGCATTCCGGACGGAAAACGCACTCTTCCTGGAAATGCTCTAGCCCGACATGGCCTCGGCCCCGTGCCGCCGCCCACAGGACGGTTCGGCACCGGGCCAGGATGTCAGGCCTCATGGCGTGTTTCGGACTGGCGCAGGCACGATGCCTGCAGCCCGTTTGCCGGAGGGAGGCCAGAGGTCAGTTGCGAAGGCTTGCCGACATGGTCGCCGTTTGCGGTACATGGTCCGTCAGGGAATCGGACGCATTCGCCAGCGACTTGATCAACGTCAGCACGGACTGGCGAACGCTGGGATCGTTGATCTTCATAAACGCCTTGTTGAGGTTCAGGCCCTCTTTCGAGGTCAGGAAATCCGACAGATCCTCGAGACCGTTGATTGCGCCGAGGCCGTCCGTGTTCAGCGGTTGCGTATTGTCCTGCTGGAAGAAGAAGGCAACCGGTACGGCCAGCACGCCGGCTATCGCCTGCAGCCGGCTGGCACCGATGCGATTGGTGCCTTTTTCGTATTTCTGTACCTGTTGAAAGGTGACGCCAATCTGTTCAGCGAGCCGCTCCTGACTCATGCCGAGCATAAGTCGACGCGTGCGCACGCGAGAGCCAACATAGGCATCGATCGGGTTAGGTACTTTTGCACTCACTGCGCAATCTCCTTATCAAATAGGGGACGTAGCGGATATGACCTCGCTCCAGAGACTCGGGAGTAAGATTCGGGTGCTCTATCTGCCCGCAGAATGTGCGTTAAATATGGGTAGAATTCAACCAAGAGTCATTTTCTGTAATATTTTGTAATCCCACCTCACATAACCACAGAAAAATCCGGTTCGCGTCGATGCGTATCGACGCGCGCTAATGCGGATTGAAAATGGAAGACGATTTGCAGTTACGGACCGGGCAGAGCGGATTGTCTTTCGTCGGGATGTAGGCGCGCGCGGCATAATCGCCCAAGCCACATTGGCCGTCATCGGCGACGTACCGGTCATACAGCACGATACGGCCGTCTCGCGAAGGATAGCGAAATATTGCGGCGCGCTCGCTGACGATCAGCTGCTGCACGGACGCGCAAGTTTTGCTCGACGACTCGTAGCGCGAGATGGCTGATGCCGGCCCGGCTGTCGCGATGGTCGTCAGAATCAGGATTGCGGCTGCGGCTTTCATGGATCGCACCTCCATGCGATAATCAATCATAAGTAGTTGCTCGAAGAGAATCGCCAAGATCAGGCGAATATTTTCGGCGGATATCGGCAACGGTGTGTTTCAGCAAGGCACGCCAGGTTGCCGGTGACATTCAAAGCAGGCCTGTTTCCCCTTCACATCCATCCTGGCTGCATAAGCGGGCAACGGCCACCCGATTTGCCTTGCCGGCGGCCCTGAAACAAAATTCGAGCCTCGTATCGGAAGATTCCGGACTGAAAGCTGGCTGAAAGGTTGCCCACGCTAGATTTGCTGAGCTTCGTGGAGGAAGCGCCTTTCTAAAGCGTCATGTGGCGCAGGAATTAAAACAGGAGGAGACATTGATGCGTCCATCGCGCGCGTTTTTTCATACCGTAGCCCTTTCCCTCGTCATGACAGCTGCTTCCCTTGCAGCCACGGCAGCCAATGCCGCTGACAAGATTTCCATCATGGTGGGCGGCTACGAAAAGCAGATCTATCTGCCGGCCAAGCTCGCCGAATCCCTCGGCTACTTCAAGGACGAAGGCCTCGACGTCGAGCTTCTCAACGAATCCGCTGGCGTGGACGCCGAAAACCAGCTGCTGGCGGGTGCCGTTCAAGGTGTCGTCGGCTTCTATGACCACTGCGTCGACCTGCAGGCCAAGGGCAAGTTCATCAAATCCGTCGTGCAGTTCAGCCAGGCGCCCGGTGAAGTCGAGCTGGTTTCGGCCAAGTATCCGGACATCAAGTCCTTCGCCGACCTCAAAGGCAAGCGCGCCGGCGTCACCGGCCTCGGCTCGTCCACCAACTTCCTGACGCTCTACATGGCGTCGAAGGCCGGCCTGTCGCCGGCTGATGTCACACCGGTTCCGGTCGGCGCGGGCCAGACCTTCATCGCCGCCATGCAGCAGGACGCCATCCAGGTGGGCATGACCACCGAACCGACGATCTCGCGCCTGCTGAAGACGGGCGAAGCGAAGATCCTCGTCGATCTGCGTACGCTGAAGGGCACCGAGGAAGCGCTCGGCGGTACCTATCCGGCCGCTTCGCTCTACATGGATGCCGCATGGGTCGACGCCCATAAGGAAGAAGTGCAGAAGCTTGCTAACGCCTTCGTCAAGACGCTGCGCTTCATCAATACCCATTCCGGCGCCGAGATCGCCGATAAGATGCCGAAGGATTTCTACGTCGGCGACAAGGACGGCTACATCAAGGCTCTCGATGCCGGCAAGGAAATGTTCACGGCCGATGGCGTGATGCCGGAAGATGGCCCGAAGACGGTTCTCGCCGTGCTCTCGCAGTTCTCCAAGAACGTCAAGGGCAAGACGATCGACCTGTCGAAGACCTACACGACCGAGTTCGTCAAGAACGTCAAGTAAGCAGTCTAACGCCGCTTCCGGCCAGTTTTCAGACAGGTTCCGGAAGCGGCAGTTCAAGGGACTTTACAGTTCACTGGGTTTTGCGTGCACGCCCCGAAGGCACGCGTCAGGATCAGCACCATGCAACAGGATGAACGCCGCACCCCGGCGATCGAGCTCATCAATGTCAGCCGCCGTTTCGTATCGCCGACGGGCAAGTCGCTGACCGCACTTCGCGATTTCAACATGACGGTCGAGCGCGGCGAATTCGTCGCCGTTGTGGGACCAACGGGCTGTGGCAAGTCCACGACGCTCAATCTCGTCACCGGCCTTGCCAAGCCCAGCGCCGGCGAAGTCCGCCTGATGGGCGGCCCGGTCAACGGTATCGATCCGCGCGTCGGCTTCGCCTTCCAGACGGATGCGCTCTTCCCCTGGAAGAACGTCATCGAAAACGTGATGTCCGGCCCGCTGTTCCGCGGCAAGTCGAAGGCCGAGGCGGAAAAGATGGCCAAGGACTGGCTTGCCCGCGTCGGCCTTTCGAAATTCCTGCATCACTATCCGCATCAGCTCTCGGGCGGCATGCGCAAGCGCGTTTCGCTGGCGCAGACCTTCATCAACGAGCCGGAAATCCTGCTGATGGACGAGCCTTTCTCGGCGCTCGACGTGCAGACCCGCACGGTCATGCATGAGGAGCTCCTGAAGCTCTGGGCCGAGCGCCAGGCGTCCGTCGTCTTCGTGACGCACGATCTCGAAGAGGCCGTGGCGCTGGCCGACAAGGTCTATGTGCTGACGGCCGGCCCGGCGACGGTCAAATCGGTCTACACGATCGACCTGCCGCGCCCGCGAGTCGTCTCGGAAATCCGCTACGAGCAGAACTTCATCGATTATTGCAAGACGATCTGGGACGATCTTCGCGAAGAGGTCGAAACCAGCTATCGCCGTGCCGCGGAAGCGGCATAAGGGAGGATTGATCATGGCAAACACAGCTCTCGAAGCAGGCAATGCACCGATCTTCCGCGCCGGCACCTCGGACGCGGAAATCGAAGCCGCAGCGCTGAAGGCGCTCAGCCGCCGCAAGTACCTCGTCGTGGCCTGGCAGGTCGGCATTCTGCTCGGCATCCTCGGCCTCTGGCAGCTCGCCTCCGATCTGCACTGGATCGATCCGTTCTTCTATTCGAGCCCCTACGGCATTGCGCTGCGCCTGTGGGACTGGATCACCGAGGGCACCGAGAGCGGCTCGCTCTGGTATCATCTCGGCGTCACGATGGAAGAAGCGCTGATCGGCTTCATCATCGGTTCGGTGACCGGCGTTCTCGTCGGCGTCGCCCTTGGCCGCAACAAGCTCGCCTCCGACATCCTGTCGATCTACATCAAGGCGATCAACTCGATCCCGCGCGTCGTTCTCGCGCCGATCTTCGTGATGATCATGGGTCTCGGCCTTGCCTCCAAGGTGGCGCTCGCCTTCATCATGGTGTTCTTCGTCGTATTCGCCAACGCTTTCCAGGGCGTTCGTGAAGCCGACCGTAACATGATCGCCAATGCCCGCATTCTCGGCGCTTCGAACTGGCAGGTGACCCGCAACGTCATCCTGCCGTCGGCGATGAGCTGGATTTTTGCAAGCCTGCACATCTCCTTCTCCTTCGCCATCATCGGCGCCATCGTCGGCGAGTTCGTTGGATCGCTGGCCGGCATCGGCTACCTGATCTCGATCGCCAAGGGCACCTATGACGCAGCCGGCCTCTACGCCGCGATCATCCTGGTGATGGTCGTCACGCTCGGCGCCGAATATGTGATGACGCTCATCGAAAACCGCATCACCCGCTGGCGTCCGCAGCAGAACCTCGATACGCATTAAGCGTTGATTTTCTGGTACCTCCCAAGGCCAGGGGCCGGGCATCTTGCCCGGCCTTTTTTGTTTTGCCGGACAAGAAGCTCCCTCTCCTCGCAGGCGGCAGGGCAATCGCATATGAAATGAGGACGTTGCCGCACCCCCTTCTCCCCAGCGGGGAGAAGGTGCCGTCAGGCGGATGAGGGGGTGCCTGCCAAGAGCACGAGGAACCATGATTTCAATTCGGCAAGCCCCCTCATCCGACCCTTCGGGCCACCTTCTCCCCGCTGGGGAGAAGGTGCTTCCAGTACGGATCCGCACCATATGCGATTGCCCTGCCGCTTGCGGGAGAGGGGGCTATCGCACCTCACCATCTTCAAACAGCCGGCAGCCTAACACTAACCAGCAGCCCGCCGCCCTCCGCCTCGCCAAGCGTGACCGATCCACCGGCGCCGTCGACGACTTCGCGGACGATGGCGAGCCCGAGGCCGCTGCCCTCCGGTTCGGTGCCCATGATGCGATAGAAGCGTTCGAAGACCTGGGCGCGTTCCGCTTCGGGAATGCCGGGGCCGTCGTCCTCGACCCATAGCACAGCGGTATCGCCGTCGCGGCCGACGCCGACCGTCACGCGGCCGCCCGCCTGCGTATAGCGCAGCGCATTGTCGACGAGGTTGACCAGCATCTCGCGCAGCATGGTGCCGTCGCCTTCGATATGCACCGGCGTCTCGTCCGCTTCCAGACCGAGGTCGATATTGCGACGCAGGGCTTCCTCGGCCAGCGTTTCCAGCACCCGCCGGGCGGTTTCCGCGAGATCGATCGTGTCGTTGCGCGGCCGGCGGCTGCCGGGTTCGGCGCGCGAAAGCGTCAGGAGCTGGCTCGCAAGGCGGGTCACCTGCCGCGTGCTCGAGCGCAATGCCGTCAGCGCCTCGTCGCGCCTGCCGTTGTCGACCTCGCGCGCCGCCACGCTCGCCTGCGTCGAAATCAGCGCAAGCGGCGTGCGCAGTTGGTGGGCGGCATTCGAGACGAAGCGGCGCTGCGCCGCCATCTGGTTCTGCACACGCTCCATGTGATCGTTGAGCGCATGGACGAGCGGGCGAAGCTCGTTCTGCACCATGTGGGGATCGAGCGGATCCAGGCGTTGGCGGCCGCGCTCGCGCACGGCATCGCGCAACCTCAGGACGGGTGCAAGGCCACGCTGCAACCCGATAATGGTCACCACACCAGCAAGAAGGACGAGGGCGAGCTGCTTGGTGAAGTCCGACAGCCACAGCCTGCGGCGCATCGCGTATTGGCTGTTGTGCGTGACGGCGACCGCCACGGAAATCGTGCTCTCCTGATCAAGGCCGACCACGGGATGGCTCAGCATGAGCACGCGGACGCCGTCGCTGCGAAACGTCCTGTCTTCGCCGACCAGATCCCGCTTCGGCCGCGGCAGATCCGGGAAACCGGCAACGAGATTTCCCCATGCGGTCACGGCCTGGTAGAAGACGCGGTCGCCATAGCCGGTATCGAACATTTCCAAGGCCGCAGGCGGAATGTCGATCTGCACCGTGCCGCTGGCATCGACATGCACGGCCTCCGCGATCACGCGTGCCGAGGCGAGCAGCGTGCGATCGGTGACGAGATCGGCCGTCGCATTGGCCGAACGGAAGCTGAGATAAAGGTTGATGCAAATCGCGCCGATCAGCGTCAGCACCACCCAGGCGAACAATTGCGCCCGAAGGCTGGTTGTCAGCGCGCCGGCGACGCGGCCAAGGAGCCCTTGGGGTGGGGAAACTTCATCACTGCGCATGGCGAAGGAGGTAACCCAGGCCGCGCAGCGTGGCGATCTGTACGGTGCTGCCCTCGAGTTTCTTGCGCACGCGATGCACATAGATCTCGATGGCGCTGGTATCGGCGAGATCGTCGAAACCGAAGACGCTTTCCGACAGCGTGGTCTTGGTGACGGTCGTGCCGGCCTTCATGATGAGATGTTCGAGCACGGCGTGTTCGCGTGGCGTCAGTGCCAGGGATTCTCCGGCCAGATAGAACTGCCGCGTTCCGCCGTCGAACAGCAGGTCGCCGACGGCGATTTCGGGGGCGGCACGGTCATGGCCGCGGCGCACGGCGGCCCGGATGCGTGCTTCGAGCTCCGCGATTTCGAAAGGCTTGGCCAGATAGTCGTCAGCGCCGCTGTCGAGCCCGGCGACCCGCCCGTCGAGGCTGGCATTGGCCGTCAAAATGATGACTGGCACCTTGTTGCCGCTCTGGCGCAGGCGTTTCAGCAGCGTCAAACCATCCATCTTCGGCAGCGACAAATCCAGAATGACGACGGCATAGCCCGCAACCTTTAGCATATGTTCGGCATCCTCGCCGTCATAGGCGATGTCGACGGCATATTGCGCCTGACGCAGCGCCTTGCCGAGCCAGGACGCCAGTTCGCGGTTGTCTTCGACGATCAGGAGCCTCATGAAGCAACTATACAGCAAGTGTCGGATATGGCGAACATTTCCGGTGGTTTTCCGGTCAGCGCTTCATCGGTTGCCGAGCCGCAAACCCATCTCCCTGACCTCCCTCAGATAGACCTTGCGCGCATAGGGTGGGGTCAGATTGTGGTCCGCTTCGGGAATGATGGTGAGGCGTATGTCCGGAAAGTGCTTCAAGCCGACGCCGTTCTCGCCGAACTGATCATGCAGATGATCGAGGCCGATATCGTGGGCGCTGTAGATCAGCGACATGTCGACACCGCGCCTGGCGAGTGCGCGGAAACCGCCGAGCACGGGTCCTTGCGCGGCGGCGAAGAAGGGAAGGGTGCCGAGCAGATGACGGCCTGTTCGCGCTGCGCGCCGGCCGATGCCCATCGCCAGGTTGAGGATCGCGCTTTTCGCATCGATCTGGCCGCCGAGGAGCCGCTTCAGCGTCTCCATCTGCAGAAGCTTTCGGCCATAGGTTTCCAGCGACCGGGGCGCGAAGCGCAGGGCTTCATCGACCGATCGGCTCTCATCCCAATGGAAGCTGTAGGGGTTGACGGTGATCAGGCCCCGGCACCGCGCATCACGCAGCGCCGCCTGGAAGGCGAGGTAGCCGCCGCTGCAGCGTCCCACCACATAGGCCGGCAGCAGATTTCGCTGCTCGAGAAGGGCCAATGCCTCCTCGACATCCTCGTGCTGCTCGCGGGAATAGAGCACCTGCTCGGGAGCGCCTGTCAGTGGTGGGCTGTCGCCGACATTGGCCGTATCGAAACGCAGCGACGCGATGCCGTCGCGAGCGAGCGCACGCGCCATGGTGACCGACATCCGACCCCAGCCGGCGTGCCTGTCGTAGGCTGTCGTCAGCAGCAGCGCGGTCGCGCCGGTGCGGGAACCTTCGGGTTCGCAGAGAATGCCGAACAAGCGGTTTCCAACGCCGAAACGCAGCGGCGTCTCGCGAAAGCCGTCGGCGGCAAGGGACTCCGCAACAGGCGGAGCGAGATCAGCTGATACAGCTGCGCCAGGCTGAGTAGCGATCGACTGCACCCAGGCGACGATTTTTCGGCCGGCTTCGATCGGCATGGTGGCGATGGTTGGGTTCGAGACGAGATCGTCATAGCCGTCATAGGCGGACTGTTCGACATCAGGGCCGAGTGTTTCGAGATGACGCGCGAAGTCCGCATCTCCCGGACGGCCGGGGCGCGTCAGCACAAGGCAGTTCGGCGTGACGAGCCGATCGAGCGTCATCAGGTTCAGTTTCTTGACCGCATCGGCGGCGCTGTCGGGCATGCGCAGGCTGGCGACGGTGACGCCTTCGGTCTGACGCTGCGCTTCGGCAAGCCCCATGCCTTCATCGATCATCTTCGACCAGACGGTCAGTTCGCGCAGATAGGCCCGGCCGGAGATGACGGGCGCAAGAAAGGCGATGCCGTCGATCTCGGGCAGGTGTTCGGCGAGTGCGGCGGCGATGGTGCCGCCAAGGCCCTGGCTGACGAGGATCAGGCGCTCGCAGCCGGAAAGCGCTTTCAGTTTCGCGGCAGCGGCAATCGCGGTTTCCTGCCACGGTGTCAGGCCATCGCCTTCATCCGCGACATCAAGCGCATCGCCGGTGCCGGCATAGTCGAAACGGAGGCTTGATATGCCGATATCGGCAAGATCCTCGGCCAGAATCCGCCAGAATTTGCGGACGCACATTTCCTCGAAACCCCAGGGGCTGAGAAACAGCACGGCAGTATTGCGCGAGGACGCAACGGCCGATGTAAACAGGCCGACCGTGCCGGCGAAGGTTACGGGCGCCGCCGCCGATCTTATCTGCTTACCTTCATTCCGTTCTTCTTCGGCGGCTCCCCAACCAGCCATGATAGTCTCCTCACATTCGGCGCGGCGCCAATAGAGCCAGAGCCTGCGTGGCAATCGGATTGATACGGGCAGGCAGCCGCGCCGCAATCGTCTGCAATACCCCGATATCCTCGGCTGGAACGGCTTTCAGCAATCTGAGCGCGACACCATAGGCCAGGGCGCCGGCAATGATGGCGCTTACGAGGCCCGCGATGCCGGTCAGCGCCTGAACGAAACCATAGGCTGCAATTGCACAGAGAATGGCAGCAACCGTAACTTTTGCAAGATTGATGAGCATGCCGCGCGTCGAGCCCTCGAATTCCATGCGCCGCACCATCAGAAGGCACATGGCCGTAAAAGCCAGGAAACGCACCAGCGCCGCACCTTCGCCGCCGTAAAAGGGCACCGCGACTAGGCAGCCGATGACCATGATAAAGCTGGCGATGACGCCGACGACGGTGCGCTCGCGCACGCGATCGAGCGAATAGAGATATTGCGTGCAGATCTGCATGACGACGTAGGGCGCTGCCGTCAGCGATAGCAGCGCCACCATGCCGCCGCTCGGAGCGAAGGGCTGGCCGAAGATCGTCACGACAAGCTCGGGTGCAATCGCCGCAAGGCCGAAGCTCATCGGCAGCGTGATATAGGCTATGCTGCGCGCCACGCCGGCGAAGACTTCGACGGGCAGCTTGTCCGATGCGCGCGCATGCATCTGTTCGGAATAATAGGGCAGGAGGCTGCCGCTCAATTGGACGGGCAGCTGGAGCGCCAGATTGGCGAGCGATAGGCCGACGGCATAGAAGCCGACCGCTTCGATGCCCCAATAGCGCTGCAGGAACAAAAGCTCGATGCGATTGAGGAAGATCGAGCTGTTGATGAGTTCGATCGAGAGAATGAGCGATGAGCTGATGAGCGCGGAAAGACCGACGCCGCAGCTGTTCTTGCGCGCGATCGCGATCCTGAGCGTCGCGATGAACATCGGCAGTTGGCCGATCGCATAGCCGGCAAGCGCGCCGCTGACGCCGAAGAAAATGGCGCCGGCGAGGACGGTCGCAAGCTGCAGCACCGAACTTGCCACGGTGATGCGCAGGAAGGCACCGACCTGCTGTTCGCCGATCAGATAGTTCTTGCTGTAGGCGCCGAGCGACTGAAGAACGAAGAATATGCCCGTTATGGCAATGACTTCAGACGCGTCGCCGGCCCAATGCAGCCGCTCCGTATCCCAATAATAGGCGGCATAGCCCGCAAGCAGGATGACGGTTGCGAGGATCGTCGGCTGCAGGAGGTAGGCGGCAAAACCCAGTCGCTCTTCGGCCGAATAGCCGTTCCCCTTCAATTGCGGCAGGATGCGCAGCAGCGTGACGCCGGCGCCAAGCTCGGCGATCAGCGCGCCCGTCGTCGTCAGCCATAGCGAGAAGGCGATGATGCCGTTGGCTTCCGGGCCAAGCAGGCGGGCAGCGATAATCGAACAGGCAAAGCCGGTCGCGAGCAGGGTCAATCCCGCCGCCGCGTTCAACACCGAATTCGCCATTATGCCCTTGGTCATGAAGATAGACCGTTCCTCAAATTGCCGGAACTTACCGCACATATCCGGCTCTTCGTGGGGATACCGTCAGCTCTATTTCATATGCCTTAATATTTAGGGTTTAATGCTGCCCTAAGTTCATTTTTTACTTCGGCTAATATTCATTCCTTCTGATGTTGGCCGTCTGGGGCTTGTCCGGAGGGTTCATTGTTCAGCCTCATCGTCTGCACGGTCGATCGCTTTGATCAGCTCGAACGTTTGTTCCGGTCGCTCGCCGAACAGCGTCACCGGGATTTCGAGGTTGTTGTCGTCGATCAGAATGCGGATGACCGGCTGAGCATGCTCATCGACCGCTTTTCTTCTTCCTTCCCGATTCGTCATATTCGTTCACCGAAAGGGCTTTCGCGGGCACGCAACAACGGCATGGCGGTTGCCGGGGGCGATTATGTCTGCTTTCCCGATGACGATTGCTGGTATGAAGCCGATACGCTTTCGACGGCTGGGGCGCTGTTTTCAGCCCATCCCGAACTGGCGATCGTCACCGGGCGCACGCTGGATGCCGAGGGTATCGCCTCGGTCAGCCCGACCGGCGAGAGGCGGCTTGCGCTGACGCGCTGGAACTATCTGAAATGCGGCAACTCCAACGGCATTTTCGTGCGCCGCGCGGCACTTTCCGATATCGGCGGCTTCGACGAGAATTTCGGCGTCGGTTCGGAATCACCGTTCCAGAGCGGCGAGGAGGCGGATTTTCTGCTGCGCGCGCTTGCTGCCGGAAAGCTGGCGATGTTCTTTCCAGAGCTCATCGTCCATCATGATCAGGTCACCAGCGAATATGGCCCGCGGCAGGTGGAGCGCGCGCGCAAATATGGGCGCGGCTTCGGCGCGCTGATGCGCAAGCAGGCCTTTCCCTTGTATTATGTCTGTTATCGTCTGCTGCGGCCGGTTGCCGGCTGGCTGGCGGCATTGGCGCGCTTCAATGGCGATGCCGCCCGCTACAAGCGGGCCTGGCTTATGGGCATTCTGGAAGGTTATGCCACCTGGCCGCGCTGGCGCAGGAACTGAGGCGACTTGCCTTTCGGCGTCAGGGTTTCAGCATAGACATCCATGTAGCGCTGGGCGACTTCGTCCCACGCGTAAGCGCGGGCGTCGCGCAGCAGCTCCTGCCGCAAGGTCAGGTCGTCGGCCTCGAGACGCTCGAACGCCGAGGTCAGTGCATTGGCGGCGGCTTCCGGATCGGCAAAATCCGCGAGCATGAGAGCCGGATGGGTCTCCGCCATCGCCTTATAGGCCTCGTTGGCGTTCAACACCGGCAACAGGCCGGCGCTCATGGCTTCGATCGCCACCAGGCCGAAGCCTTCATATTCGGAGGCCGAGGCGAAGAGCGAGGCGCGGGCGATGACGTTGCGGATCGAACCGTCGTCGATCGAGACATGCAGTGTGACATTGGGTTCGAGCTCGCGGGCGGCGATTTCCCGTTCCAGCGTGACGCGGTCGAGATCCGACTCCGCACCGATGATATCGAGATGCCACTCGGCATCGCGGGCGGCCAGCACCGTCATGACATCGAGCAGGTGATCGAGCCGCTTGTTGACCGAGAAGCGGCCGATGCTGACGATGCGGCGGCGGGCTTCCAGCGCGGCGCAATTGGAAAACTTGCCGACATCGGCGCCGTTTTCGATCAGGCGCACGCGGCTGTCGGCGATCTGGGAAAAGAGCCGCGCGTCGGACTGGCTGCAACAGATGAGAGAGGCGTAGCCGAGCGCCGAAAGCCGCGTTGCCGTGTTGAACCAAACCTTCTTGATGGCGGCATATTTCTGCGTGTGGAAGAAGCCGCCGTGCGTGGTGGCGACCATGGGGCGCCCATGCATGAGCTTGCCCCAGGCCAGCGCATCGAAGAAGAAATCGACCGCATGGACATGCACGAGATCGGCATCGGCCAGATGACGGAAGACCTTCGGCGCCAGCGGATAGCGGCTGGAGCCGGACCAGGGTATGCGCACGATCTCGATGCCGTCGATGGTCTCGCTTGCTGCGAGTTCGCGGCCGGGATCGGAAAACAGGCTGTTGCAGGTGACGACGCGCACGCGATAGCCGCGGGTGACCAGTTGGCGGCAAAGATTGGCGACGACGTCTTCCAGGCCGCCCTTGTTCGGTAGGAACTGACGCACGACATGCACGATCAGCGGCCCGGCCTGCTTGTTTGCCTGAATATCCGCAACAGCCGATGTCATCGATCCACCCTCGACCCCTATGCCGCGCCACGCACCGGCAATCCGGCGCTCCAGCGCGCCGCCCGTTGATCAGTCGGCAAAGCAGATCATCGGGACGGTTAAAAAGGGTTTAATCGCGGGTGGAAAGCCGCGCGGTTTTGGGGAAGAGGGTTAATAGCGGAGGGAGATGCGACGGAGGTTTGAGCTTGTCAGGTGAGTGTGGTGATGCTGGGCCATCGTGCCCGGCCCTTTGTTTTTGTGCCAGGCCCCTCACCCTAGCCCTCTCCCCGCTCGCGGGGAGAGGGGACTCATTCAGTGTCTGCCGCGCACTTTTTGCCCTGCCCACGAAACTCAGTGAACTCCCTCTCCCCGTCAGAACGGGGAGAGGGTTGGGGTGAGGGGCAATCCCACGAATACAGCTTCAACGGCGGTGTCCATCGACCCGAAAGTCCAGAATTCTCAGAACGCTCGGAAGGTCAGCGTCGTCAGCGAGCGGATGATGCCGGGGATGTTGGCGATGTGGTCGTTGATGAACTTGCCGATGTCCTGCTCTTCGGCGATGTAGACCTTCATCAGCAGGTCGTAATCGCCGCTGGTGGAATACAGCTCCGAAACCAGCTCCGTCTGGTAGATGGCGTCGGCGACCTCGTAGGTCTTGCCGGGGGCACATTGGAGCTGAACGAAAATAGGCTTCATGAGAGTGTCCTGCTTTTGCCTGCGACCGCGATGGCGATCGGCTTTTTCTCTATCATGGTCGAAAGCGCCGCCGCCATGCAAGTTTTTCTCCAGAGCCGATGATTTTTTGGCATCATGCCATGTCCATCGGATGTCGCTCTTGCCGCTTCCGCAATTTCGAGCATGGCGCTAGATTGGTGCCATTAGCTCTCTCGATTGGACCGATTTCATGCTGAATGACCCGCGCTCCCACGGCCTTTGGGAAAAGACCGCTCCCCCACCGCCGGCGACGAAGCCGCTTTCCGGCGAGGTCTCCGCCGATGTCGCGGTGGTCGGCGGCGGCTATACCGGTCTTTCGACGGCGCTGCATCTGGCAGAGGCCGGCACGAGTGTCGTGCTGCTGGAAGCCAATGAAATCGGTTTTGGCGGCGCGGGGCGCAATGTCGGCCTCATCAATGCCGGCATGTGGGTGATGCCGGACGATTTGCCGGGCGAACTCGGCGCCGTTCACGGCGAGCGGCTGCTCGATCTGCTTGGCAATGGGCCGAAGCTGGTCATGGAGCTGATCGACAAGCACGGCATTGCCTGTGAGCTTGAGCGCAACGGCACGCTGCATTGTGCCGTCGGCCCCGAAGGGTTGAAGGAGATCGAGGAGCGCGCGCGGCAATGGGGAAAGCGCGGCGCGCCGGTGACGGTGCTCGATGCGCGGGAAACGGAGCGTCGCGTCGGCAGTTCGGCTTATGCAGGCGCGCTGCTCGACATGCGCGCCGGCACGCTGCAACCGCTTGCCTATGCGCGCGGACTTGCCCATGCCGTGGTGAAGGCAGGCGTTACGGTTCATACCGGCAGCCGCGTGACGTCGACCGAAAGAAGTGGTGCGAAATGGGTGGTTTCGACCGATGGCGGCAAGGTCAGCGCTGATTGGATCGTCGTCGCGACGGATGCCTATAGCACCGGCCCCTGGGAGGCAGTCCGGAACGAGCAGGTGCATCTGCCCTATTTCAATTTCGCCACCGTGCCGCTCGGCGACAACTTACGCAAGTCCGTTCTGCCCGGTCGCGAAGGGGCTTGGGATACCAAGGAAGTGCTCTCGTCCTTCCGCATGGACCAGGCGGGCCGGCTCGTCTTCGGCAGCGTCGGCGCGCTGCGCAATACCGGCCTTGCCATCCACAAGAACTGGGCGCGGCGGTCGATCAGGAAGCTTTTTCCGCAGCTCGGCGACATTCCCTTCGAATGCGAATGGTATGGCAAGATCGGCATGACCGACAATGCGTTGCCACGCTTCCACAAGTTGGACCAGAATGTCGTAGGCTTCTCCGGCTATAATGGCCGCGGCATCGCGCCGGGCACCGTATTCGGCAAGGTGCTTGCCGGCCATATTCTCGGGCAGATTTCCGAGGCCGATCTGCCGCTGCCGGTGACCGACATTGTCGAGCCTAGCTTCAGGGCGGCAAAGGAAATGTGGTACGAGGCCGGCGCCCAGGCCGCCCATTTCGTCGGCGCTCGAGTCTAAAAACAACGAACCAGCATCACGGGAAGAGGAAACAAGATGACCGCGACATCAGATCTTGCTGCCGAAACCAAGGCAATATTGACCGAGCTTGGCGTATCGGCCGATCGCTATACCGGCGGAACGCTTGTGGTCACCTCGCCGGTCACCGGCGCCGAAATCGGCCGACTGAAGGAGCATTCGGCCGGTGAGGCGAAGGCTGCGATCGCGGCGGCGCATGAGGCGTTTCTCGCATGGCGCAATGTGCCGGCGCCGAAGCGCGGCGAGCTGATCCGCCTGCTGGGCGAGGAGCTGCGCGCCGGCAAGGCCGCTCTCGGCCGTCTTGTCTCCATCGAAGTGGGCAAGATCACCTCCGAGGGCCTCGGTGAAGTGCAGGAGATGATCGATATCTGCGACTTCGCCGTCGGTCTTTCCCGCCAGCTCTATGGCCTCACCATCGCCACCGAGCGCTCCGAGCACCGGATGATGGAAAGCTGGCATCCGCTGGGCGCGATCGGCATCATCTCGGCCTTCAATTTTCCCGTTGCCGTCTGGTCTTGGAACGCAGCACTTGCCATCGTCTGCGGCAATTCCACCATCTGGAAGCCGTCGGAAAAGACGCCGTTGACGGCGCTTGCCGTGCAGGCCTTGTTCGAAAAGGCGCTGAAGCGTTATGTCGTCGAGGGCGGCGAGGCGCCGGCCAATCTTTCGACGCTGTTGATCGGCGGCCGCGATCTCGGCGAGCTGCTGGTCGATCATCCGCAGGTGCCGCTGGTCTCGGCGACCGGATCGACGGCCATGGGCCGCGCGGTCGGCCCGCGTCTTGCCGGCCGTTTCGCCCGCGCCATCCTCGAGCTCGGCGGCAACAATGCCGCGATCGTCTGCCCGACCGCCGATCTCGACCTGACCCTCCGCGGCGTCGCCTTTTCCGCGATGGGCACGGCCGGCCAGCGCTGCACGACGCTGCGGCGCCTCTTCGTTCACGAAAGTGTCTATGATCAGCTCGTTCCGCGTCTGCGGAAGGCCTATGGTTCGGTGACAATCGGCAATCCGCTCGAAGCCGGAACCCTCGTCGGCCCGCTGATCGACCGGCAGGCCTTCGACCGCATGCAAGCGGCTCTTGCCGCTGCGAAGGCGGCCGGCGGTACGGTCACCGGCGGCGAGCGTGTCGAAAATGGTTCTGCCGATGCCTTCTACGTCCGCCCGGCGCTGGTCGAAATGCCCGAGCAGACTGGCCCGGTCGAGCAGGAAACCTTCGCTCCGATCCTCTATGTGATGAAATACAGCGATTTCGACAAAGCACTCGCGCTGCACAATGCCGTGCCGCAGGGCCTGTCCTCCTCGATCTTCACCAATGACATGCGGGAAGCCGAGACGTTCGTCTCCGCGCGCGGTTCGGATTGCGGCATCGCCAACGTCAATCTCGGTCCCTCCGGCGCCGAGATCGGCGGTGCTTTCGGCGGCGAAAAGGAAACGGGCGGCGGCCGCGAATCCGGTTCCGATGCCTGGAAAGCCTACATGCGCCGGGCGACCAACACGATCAACTACGGACGCACGCTGCCATTGGCCCAGGGCGTCAAGTTCGACGTGGCGTAACGCCGAGATGAGCAAGGAGCTTTGAGGCGCTGCAGATGATGGCCGGGTAAGTGTGTTTTTGCCGCGCTTTCACACACGGCCCCTCACCCCAACCCTCTCCCCGCCTGCGGGGAGAGGGAGTTCTCGTGCAAAACACGGCGCTGCGCGGGTGAGAGGCTAGTTGGTTGGCTCTATTGTCCCCTCTCCCCGCATTGCGGTGTGAGGGGCCAGGCACATGGTCGCTATGTTGACGAGGACGACTGACGACCACCCCGCGATTAACAGATCAGGCGATAGCCGGCTTCTCGTCCAGCCAGCCGCCGCTGAAGCCGGCGCGTTCCAGGCCGTTGCGAAGAATCGGCGACTTCCGCATCAGGTCCCAGATCATGCCCGTGCGGGCGTTTTCGATCATCATGACCAGCAGGCCCTGGTCGATGGCGACCGAACGGTCGTCCACCCAGCCTTCCGGGCCGGAGCCGGATCCCATGACGCTCGGATTGAAGCCGCCGGGGAAACGGCCGTCGAGCAGCAGGTTGGGATAGGTTGACAGCAGTGCCCGCGTGCCGTCGAGCGCGGCCTGACGGTCGAAAGCCAGGCAGGAGAGTGGTCCCCAGGGGGCGATGGTGCCGTCATCGGGACCGAGCGGGGCGCCGCGGGCGGCATAGCCGAAGACCTTCGGGGCATAGCGCAGGCTATGCTTGGTGCCGCTTGGGTTCGGACCATCGCAGGCGGAAAGACCCCAAATATCCTTCGTATAGCCGGTGAAATGGCCGGGATTGCGTTCCGTGTAATCGCGCTGCACAGCGATCGCCGTCTGCGTGTTGCGGAAGTAATCGGTATCCTTGTCGGCCACATGCTTGTCGCGGATGCCGCGGAAGTCGATCCAGGCATGCGAGAAAAGATGGATGAAGAGTGGTCCCGCATAGAGGAAGGGCGTTTCCTTGACCATCATCCAGGTATAGGTCGAGGCGAAGGCATCGTAGCTCGAGGACGGGATCGCATGCGTGGGCGAGGCGAGCGCCAGCACATAGAGGAAGATCGCCTCGTCATAGCCCTGATATCGCCAGCGCAGGAAGCCGCTCGTCGGCTTCCAGCCCATGCTGATGGTCTGGCCCTTGTTCAGCGCCCAATGCCAGTCGCAGCGCTCGTAGAGGAATTTCGCCTGCTTGCGGATATCGCGCTCGGCCTGGCTGGCGCCATTGAAATAGGCGGCAGCCGTCAGGACGCCGAGCAGCAGCAGGCCGGTATCGATGGTCGAAAGCTCGCTGTTCCAGGCGCGGTTGCCCGTCTCCATATAGAGGAAGTGATAGTAGAAGCCGCGATGGCCGGTGGCGCCACGCTCTGTGCCCTGGTCGCTGTTGGCGAAGAAATCGAGAGCGGTCAGCACCCGTTTGGCGGCATCGGCCCGGCTGATCCATCCGCGCTCGACGGCGACCGGGTAGCTCGACAGCGCAAAGCCGACCGCGGCAATGCTGCAATGGCTCGTCTTGATGGAGGTGTCCGCCACCAGTCCGTTTTCCGGATTGGTGTAGAGCATGAAATAGTCGAACGCCGAACGTTGCAGTTGATCGATCAGCGCATCGTCAATGTCGTGTACCTGTTGCAGCATTTTCTATCCGTCTCCTCGGCGCTCCCGTTCCCTGATGAGCACAGGAGCCTGGATAGTTGCAAATCAAACATGGTTAATATTGCCATGCATTTATGGAGGATTGTTTAAGATCAAGGCCTTATCATGCCGTCGTGCACATTCCCGCCGCCCTGAATAGCGGTTTCGGCGGTTTTCCGTCGTTGAGGCGAGCGAATCGCCCATCCCCCGGTCGGTGCCATCGAGCAGTCGCCAGCGATTCGCACCGGCCGAATGGGCTAATCGGTTGCGGTTTCCAGCCTTTGCTTCAGTCGCGCAAGGGATCTGCCGAAAATCGTCTCATCGCCAAGCGCCCTGGCAAGCGTCAATGCGCCTTGAATGCCGATGACGGCTTCTTCCGCGAGCGTTTTTGCCTCCGCGTCTGACAGCCCCGCCTTGAGCAAAGCGCTGGCGAGCGCCTCGATCCAGCGATGGAAATAGCCGCGGATGGCGGCGGAGAAGCGATCGCGCGTTTCGTCCAGCGCAAAGGCGCCGATCAGGCAGACGCGGCGGCCGGAGCGGAAATAGCGATCCGTCGTCTCCCACATGCGGGCGATCGCCGCGCGCGGTTCCTCCCCCTTGAGCGGCTCGAACATTTCCGTGACGAACCAGGCATCGATATGGGCCATGATCTCCGCCGCCATCTGCTCCTTGCCGCCGGGGAAGAAGTGATAGAGGCTGCCTTTCGACAGTTTCGTGCGGGCGGTGATCTCGCTCATCGACGCACCCTCGTAGCCGAGTTCGCGAAAAACTTCGGCGACAAGGGCAATGGCATCGGGTTTTTCGAAGACGGTGCGCACCATCTCACTCAAAGGCCAAGTTCGGAGAGGCCCGGATGGTCGTCCGGCCGGCGGCCGAGCGGCCAATGGAATTTCCGGTCTTCCGCCTTGATCGGCATGTCGTTGATGGAGGCGAAACGGCGCTGCATCAAGCCTTCGGCATCGAACTCCCAGTTCTCGTTGCCGTAGGAGCGGAACCAGTGGCCGCTATCGTCACGCCATTCATAGGCAAAGCGCACGGCGATGCGGTTGCCCTCGAAAGCCCAGAGTTCCTTGATCAGCCGATAGTCCAGTTCTTTCGCCCATTTGCGCGTCAGGAATTCGACGATTTCCTTGCGGCCGCGCGGGAATTCGGCGCGGTTCCGCCACTGGCTGTCCTCCGTATAGACCTTGGAGACACGCTCCGGATCGCGGCTGTTCCAGCCATCCTCGGCCATGCGGACCTTGGCGATGGCGGTTTCGCGGGTGAAAGGCGGGACGAGAGGGGTCGGCATGATGATCTCCTTCTAAACTGATAGGTTTCATATAGACCGATCGGTTTAGAAAGTCAAGCGGCAAGGCCCTCGCTCGGCTCGATGGCTTCGAGCATTTCCAGGAAAAGTGCGTAGCGGTTTTCCGTCCGGAATGCGTAAGCAAACAAAAAAGATAGAGCTTTTTCGCGATTCGAAGAAAAGCGGAAATGCTCTAGCGCGCGAATTTTCGGGCGCCGGCGACACAGCCGACGACAGCGATCGTGACGATGAGCATCGACCAGCTGACGCTTTCCTTAAGCAGTGCCGCGGCAAGCGCGAAGCCGAAGAAGGGTTGCAGGAATTGCAGCTGGCCGACGGCGGCGATGCCGCCCTGCGCCAGCCCCCGATACCAGAAGACGAAGCCGATCAGCATGCTGAACAGCGAGACATAGGTGAGGCCGAGCCAGGCCGGGCGGCCGATGCCGTCGATGCTGTGCGGCATTGTCATGACGCAGAGCGCGATGGTAACGGGCAGGGACAGGACCAGCGCCCAGCAGATGACCTGCCAGCCGCCGAGCCGGCGTGACAGCACCGCGCCTTCGGCATAGCCGAGGCCGCAGACGAGAACGGCTGCGAGCATCAGGAGATCGCCGACCGGCGAAGCCGATACGCCCTGCGCCAGAGCATAGCCGCTGACGAGCGCGCTGCCGAGAGCGGAGAATATCCAGAAAGCGGGCCGTGGCCGCTCGCCGCCGCGCAGCACGCCGAAGATGGCGGTTGCCAGCGGCAGCAGGCCGATGAAGACGATCGAATGCGCCGAGGTGACGTGCTTCAGCGCCAATGCGGTCAGCAGAGGAAAGCCGACCACGCAGCCGAGGGCAACGATGGCGAGCGCGGTGATATCGCCGCGAGCCGGGCGCTTCTCACGAAAGGCAAGCAGGAGGCAGAGACCCAGCAGGCCGGCGATCACGGCGCGGGCGACGGTCAGGAACAGCGGATCGAAATCCATGACGGCCACTCGCGTCGCCGGCAGCGAGCCGCTGAAGATCACCACGCCCGTCAAACCGTAGATCCATCCCGTCGTCGTCTTATCCATGCGTATGCTCCTTCTTGATGTTCGCGGGTATCGGCGTATTTGTCTGGTCAAGCCAGAGACGGTACAGTACAATTTGCGCGAACTGTTATGGTTGAAGGTACGGTACGGATGGACAATATCTCGACGGCCGGCATCGGCGGGACGACGCGGATCGAAGGGGTGATGGCGGCGATTTCCGACCGGATCGCCAGCCGCAGCCTGGCGCCGGGTGCGCGGCTCCCCTCCGTGCGTGGTTTCGCCAAGACGATGCAGGTTTCGGTTTCCACCGTGGTCGAGGCCTATGAGCGGCTCGCCGCCGAGGGCACGATCCGTTCGCGCCCGGGCTCGGGGTTTTACGTCTGCGGATCATTGCCGCCGTTGTCGCTCACCGAGACCGGAGTAAGGTCGGATCGGAATGTCGATCCGCTGTGGATCTCGCGGCAATCGCTGGAGGTTGGCGATGATGCTTTAAAGCCGGGCTGCGGCTGGCTTCCGCCGTCCTGGCTGCCGCAGGCGGCTTTGCGCCGCGCGATGCGGACGCTGGCGCGCGGCGATATCGGGGCGCTCGCCAATTACGGAACGCCGCTCGGCCTGCCGCCGCTGCGGCAGCTGCTTGCCAGGCGTCTCGGCGAGCATGGCATCAATGCGCCTCCGGACCAGATCATGCTGACCGAGTCCGGCACGCAGGCGATCGATCTCCTCTGCCGCTTTCTGCTCGAACCCGGCGATACCGTTCTGGTGGACGACCCCTGCTACTTCAATTTCCATGCGCTGCTGCGGGCCCATCGCGCCAATGTCGTCTCGGTGCCCTTCACGCCAACCGGGCCGGATATCGAGCTGTTCGGCCAGGCCCTCGAACGGCATAGGCCCCGGCTCTATATCACCAATTCTGCCATTCATAACCCGACCGGCGCCGCGCTTTCGCCCGTGACGGCGCATCGGCTGCTGAAGCTCGCGGATGCTTCCGGGCTGATCATCATCGAGGACGATATCTTCGCCGATTTCGAGACTGTGCCTGCGCCGCGTCTCGCCGCCTATGACGGGCTCGACCGGGTGATCCATATCGGCAGTTTTTCGAAGACGCTCTCGGCCTCCGTGCGCTGCGGCTTCATCGCCACCAAGCCGGACTGGATCGACGGTCTCGTCGATCTCAAGGTCGCCAGCAGTTTCAGTTGCGGGCAATTGTCGGCCGAGCTCGTTTATCTGGCATTGAAGGATGGCGGTTATCGCAAGCATGTCGAAGCGCTGCGTGTCCGGCTTGCCAAGACCATGGCCGAGGTGGCAGCACGTCTTGAGGCCATCGGCATTATTCCCTGGCTCAAGCCGCAGGCCGGCATGTTTCTATGGTGCCGATTGCCCGAAGGGCTGGATGCTGCCGACGTCGCACGCGCCTGCCTTGCCGAGGGCATCATCCTTGCGCCGGGCAATGCCTTCGGCGTTTCCGACACGGCGGGCCGTTTCATGCGCTTCAATGTGGCGCAGGCGACCGATGCACGGATCTTCGCCGTGCTGGAGGCGGCCATGGGCAAGCTGAGGATGCGTGATCCGGCCGTCGATGCCATTGGTTCGACCGCACTCTAGGCTCTTGTTTTTACGCATTCCAGACGGAAAACCACTGCGCACTTTTCCTGGAAATGCTCTAACGAGGGATATGAGCATCGCGGCCGGCCGATGCTCATATCGCAAGCGCCGTGCGTTTATTTGGCAAACAAGCTGTTGATGTCGGCGAAAGCCTTCATCTCGATCGCGTTGCCGCTGGGATCCTTGAAGAACATGGTCGCCTGCTCGCCGGGCTCGCCGCGGAAGCGGATATAGGGCTTGATGACGAAATTGATGTTGGCCTTCGTCAGCTTCTCGGCCGCCGCCTCCCATTCCTCCATCGATAGAACCACGCCGAAATGGCGGACGGGGACGCCATGGCCGTCGACGGCATTGGCAGCCACATCGCCAGTTTCGCCCGGCGCCAGATGGGCGACGATCTGATGACCGTAGAAATTGAAATCGATCCAGTCCGGCGAGCTTCGGCCTTCGGGGCAGCCGAGAAGGCCGCCGTAGAAGGTGCGCGCCGCGGCAAGATCGTTGACGGGGAATGCGAGATGAAACGGATGGAGGGGTGCTGCGCTCATGGTCAGTCTCCTGAGGTGCGAACTGGATGCAGTCATGAATAAGATACATTTTTTCCTATGAAAAACTGTATATTGTGAGGCTGAGGCATAGGAAAAATTATGAATCATGATTCCGGAACTTAAAACCTTGGTCGCCGTCGCCCGCTTTGGGACATTTGCCGCCGCGGGAGAGCGGATCGGGCTCACTCAGGCGGCGGTCAGCGGCCAGATGAAGCGGCTTGAGCAAAGGCTCGGCATGACGCTGTTCGAGCGGACGGGCCGTTCCGCAACGTTGAACGCTGCCGGCTTGAGAACGCTCGAACGTGCCAAGACCATCATCGCGATGTTCGACCATATCGCCGATCCCGCCGATGACGCATCGGGCGGCCAACTCCGCATCGGTGCCATCGCCTCGGTTCAGTCTGCGATCCTGGCGCGCGCGCTTGCGCCGTTCCGGCAACGGTTTGCGAATACCCGCGTTCGCATCGTTCCCGGCGTTTCCCTTCATCTGCTCGATCTGATCGATGCCGGCGAGCTGGATCTGGCTGTTCTCATCGAGCCTCCTTTTGGCCTGCCGAAGAATCTCGCATGGCAGCCTCTGCTGCGTGAGCCCTATGTATTGGCGGTTCCCGAATGGCTGGAGGGCGACGATTGGCGGACATTGTTGAGAGAGCAGCCTTTCATCCGCTATGACCGCGGCTCCTTCGGAGGGCGGCAAGTCGACCGGTTTCTGCAGGCACACTCAATCGATCCCAACGAGGCGATCGAGATCGACGACATAGCGGGGATCTCGGCCCTGGTCGCATGCGGGTTGGGCGTGGCGCTGGTGCCGATCGTCGACGGCAGCCCGCCTCCTGCTGCGCCGGTGCGCATGGTGTCGCTCGCCGAGGAAACCTTCTATCGCGAGATCGGGATATTGCAGTCGCCCGATCGAAATCCAGCCAAAATGCACCTCGCCGAATGCTTGATCGATGCACGGCTTTGACCTTGCGGGCCGGGTTGTTTCGTCCTTCCGGCTTGGCAGTGCGTTGCCTGACGAGCCGGCGGGCTTTTCTCGCGGCACTTGCCAGGTGGAAATGATCCGTCATAGCTTTGCCACATGGCCGCTTCAATTGCGGCTCACATCGGCTATGAAATTCGGCTAAGTGAGGTTGGTCGTGCGGGTTCTGCTTGTTGAAGACGACAATATCCTCGGATCATCCCTGAAGAAGGCCCTGGAAAAGCACGCCTATGGCGTCGACTGGATGCGCGATGGTGAATCCGGCCTGGAGGCGGCGGAGAATTCGCATTTCGCGGCGATCGTCCTCGATATCAATCTGCCGCAGCTGAGCGGCATGGAAGTGCTGCGGCGCATCCGGCAGCGGGGGAATTCCGTGCCCGTGCTGCTGCTGACGGCGATGGATTCCGTGCGTCAGAAGGTCGAAGGTCTCGACGAGGGCGCCGACGACTATCTGGTCAAACCCTTCGATCTCGATGAGCTGCTGGCGCGCCTGCGCGCGCTCATCCGCCGGCGCGACGGGCGGACCGAAAGCGTCATCCGTTGCGGCGAAGTGGAGGTCGATCCGTCGGCCATGGTTGCCCGCAAGGGCAGCGTTCAGGTGCACACCACGGCGAAGGAATTCCATCTGCTGAAGCTTCTGATGGAGCGCAGCGGCCGCTACGTGACGAAGAACGATATCGAATACGCGCTTTACGACGCCGAAAATACCGTCGAGAGCAACACGATCGAAGTGACGATCTACAATCTGCGCAAGAAGCTCGGCACCGATTTCATCAAGTCGATCCGCGGCGTCGGCTACATGATCGAGCGATGAACAATTCCACGCTTACCCGCAAACTGTTTCTGCGCATCGCGCCTGTCGTCGTGGTGACGATCGTCGTGATCGCCGCCTTCGCCTTCAACAGCGCGACGCGGGAAATCAACAATATCTACGACGCCCAGCTGATCGACGATGCCAATGTGATCTGGAGCCTGCTGCGCCGCCCCCTGGAAAAGAATCCGGGCCATGCGGCAAAGCAGATCGACGACATCGATTTCAACATGGACAATCAACTGGCGTTCAACGAGGACGCCGACGATTATGCCGATGCGCACATGTTTCGCGCCTGGGTCGACGGCAGCATCCGCTTCTACAGCAGCACGGCTTTCCTCTCCGACGTTCCGCAGCAGAAGGTGGGATTCACGACCCTGACCTATGGCGGCGATGAGTGGCGCGTCTATTCGCTGCCGATCCCGAACACCACCATCGTGATCGAGCTCGGCGAGAAAATCGCGCTTCGCGAAACGCTCGTCTCCAACATACTCCTCAATCTCTTCTTTCCGCTGCTGATGCTGGTGCCCGTTATCGGCTTTCTCATCTGGCTCGGCATCAACAGCGGCCTGCGCACGATCCACGGCGTGGTGCGGCAGATCCGCACGCGCTCGCCGGACGATCTCTCGGCCATTCCCGTAGAGGGACTGCCGCGCGATCTCCTGCCGCTCGGCCGGTCGATCAACCAGCTATTGGAAAAGCTCGGCCAGTCGCTGACACTGGAGCGCCGCTTCTCCGATCTTGCCGCGCACCAGCTGCGCACGCCGCAGGCAAGCGTGAAGCTCCTGCTGCGCATGCTCGAAAACAGCGACAGCGACCATGAGCGGCAGGCGATCGTTTCGGATCTCGTCGCCAGCAACAACCGCACCATCCACCTGATCGAGCAATTGCTGCGGCTTGCCAGGGTCAGCCATCACCCCCTTAATCTGACATCCGTGACGCTTTACCATTGGGTCGCGTCACTGATCGCCGAATTCGGCAATATCATCACCGATCGCGATCTCGACGTGCTGTTGGAAGGTGACGAAAAGATCCAGGTCAAGACCGATGAATCGCTGATGCGCATGATGGTGACGAACCTGCTTGATAACGCCATCAAGTACACGCCGGTCGGCGGCGAGATCAGAGTTTCGATTTCATCGGAGGAGGCCTTCGGCCGTATCTCGATCGGCGACAGCGGACCTGGGATTCCGCCGCATGAGAGGGAGGCGGTGTTCCAGCGCTTCTACCGCCTCAACACCCTTCATACCGAAGGGGCGGGACTCGGCCTCGCCATCGTCGCGGATACGGCCGATCGCCTTGCGGCCGCGGTGGAGCTTTCCACGCCGCGTTGGGGAAATGGCCTTCAAGTCGATCTAAGATTGCCCTTAAGCTAAAAGCCAACACAACTCCGGTTTTCATTTCCGCATCATTTTCCCCTCATGCACGGCTCATCTGAGGTTGTTAGACGCAACTTAGGATAAGGCGAAAGGGTATTTCATGCAGGTGTTTTGCGATTTTGATGGAACCATATCCATCGAAGACGCGACGGATATGGTGTTGTCCCGTTTCGCCGGCTCCGAGTGGGAAGACATCGAGCGACTGTGGAAGCAGGGGCTGATCGGTTCCGGCGAATGCATGCGCCGCCAGATCGCCCTTATCGAAGCCACCAGACACGAGCTCGACCAGTTTCTCGACACGCTTGCGATCGATCCGGGTTTCGAAGGCTTCCTGTCCTTTTGCCGCCGCGGCGATCTGCCCGTCACCATCGTCAGCGACGGCGTCGATTACTTCATCCGACGCATTCTAGCACGCCACGGCATCGAGAGCCTGCCGATCGTCGCCAATGTGCTGACCTGCAGCGTTTCCCAGGGCCGCGAATCTTATTCGCTGTTTCCGCCGTTTACGGCAACCGGCTGCGTATCCGGTGCCGGTGTCTGCAAATGCCGCGTTGTCGATAGCGTAGACCTGCAGGTCTACGTCGGCGACGGGCGCAGCGACTTCTGCGTTTCCGACAAGGTCGACCTCGTTTTCGCCAAGGCCAAGCTTGTCGATTACTGCGAGGAAAACGGCATTCCCTATGTCGGTTTCGACGATTTTTCCGACCTGCTTCCAAAGATGGAAGCCGTTCTCCCGAGCGTCGAGCGACGCTCCCGTGCACTGCCGCATTTCAAGACGGCGTGAAACAGACCGAGAGGCATTGAATGAAAACGAATGTAGCCGAAGCCTTCAGCGGCGAGACCGAGTCCGTCCGCTCGGAAGAGGAATTGCGCGCCCTCGAAGAGCTTTATTGTTCCCATGGCGACACGGTTCACTACACGGACAAGCCCAAGTTCTTCGAGGAATGCGAAGGCTCCTACGTCTACGACCGGACGGGCACGCCGTTCCTCGATCTGCAGATGTGGTATTCCGCCGTCAATTTCGGCTATCGCAACGAGCGCCTGAACGAGGCCGCGCATCGCCAGCTCGACCGTCTGCCGCAGGTTGCCTCGCAGTATCTGCATCGTGAAAAGGTGGAGCTTGCCGCGATGATCGCCCAGGACGCCGAGCGCAAGTTCGGCCACAAGGGCCGTGTGCACTTCAACGTCGGCGGCTCGCAGGCCGTCGAGGATTCGCTGAAGCTCGTGCGCAATTACACCGGCGGCAAGAGCCTGATGTTCGCCTTCGAGGGCGGCTATCACGGCCGCACCCTCGGCGCTTCGGCGATCACCTCGAGCTATCGCTATCGCCGCCGCTACGGCCACTTCGGCGACCGCGCGCAGTTCGTCGAGTTTCCTTATTACTTCCGCGGCCCGAAGGGCATGTCGAAGGAAGAATACGGGCACTATTGCGTCCAGAAGTTCGCCCGCCTGTTCGAAAGCGAATATAACGGCGTCTGGGACCCGAAGGCCGGCAAGTCCGAATATGCCGCCTTCTATATCGAGCCGATCCAAGGCACCGGCGGCTATGTCATTCCGCCGATGAACTTCTTCGTCGAACTCAAGAAGGTTCTCGACGACCACGGCATCCTGCTCATCGTCGACGAGATCCAGATGGGCGTCTACCGGACCGGCAAGCTCTGGTCGATCGAGCATTTCGGCGTTTCGCCGGATGCGCTGATCTTCGGCAAGGCGATCACCAACGGCCTCAACCCGCTTTCCGGCGTATGGGCCCGCGAAGAGATGATCAATCCGGAGATCTTCCCGCCCGGCTCCACGCATTCGACCTTCGCCAGCAACCCGATGGGGACCGCCGTCGCGCTCGAAGCGATGAAGATGCTGGAGGAGCAGGATTTCGGTGCTGCGATCATGGAGAAGGGCGCGCATTTCCTCGACGGGCTGAAGCAGCTGCAGAAGCGCCATGCCATCGTCGGCGAAGTCGATGGTCTCGGCCTGGCGCTGCGCATGGAGATCTGCAAGGACGACAGCTACACGCCCGATAAGGCGACGATGGACTGGATGTGCGACGAGGGCATGAAGGGCGACATGCAGGTCGGCTCCAAGACCTACGGGCTCGTGCTCGACGTCGGCGGCTATCACAAGAACGTCATCACCTTCGCGCCCAACCTGCTCATTACCCGCGAGGAGATCGATTTGGCGCTTGCCCTGCTTGATCAGCTCCTGACGCGCGCTGCCCGGAGATAAGACGGTGCAGCTCCTGCTTCTCCATCTCGACGATGCATTGGAGTTGCAGCCAGACTTCGTGCGTGCCTGCAAATTTGCGGGCGCGCACCAGTATTTCGGCAAGGATGCGGGGCAGCTGGTTCGGTTGTGGGGCAAGCAGAGTGCCCTTGACGACCTCAGCCGAGAGCTCGTCAAAAATAGACCGACGAGAGGCAAGGATCCGCAGCTGTGCTTCATGGGATCCGGTGATTTCCATCACATCACGGCACTGCTGGTCGAAGGCGCGCTGGAGCGGCATCCCGGTCCGGCCACGCTCATCCATTTCGACAATCATCCGGATTGGGTGAAATTCGACGGCGGCATGCATTGCGGCTCCTGGGTCAACCGGGCGCTTGCCAACCCGAATATTCAGAAGGTCATCACGATCGGCGTCTGTAGCCATGATCTGCGCAGCCCCGAGCGCAAGGGTGCCAATCTGCACTGGCTCGGCGAAGGCAAGCTGGAACTCTACCCTTACGAACATCCGCCGAGCCGCGTGCTGGCCGATTATGGCAATGGCGCCAGCTATCGGCAGGAAAAGGGCGAGCTGCACTGGAAATCGATCGCCGAGATCGGCGAGGAAAATTTCATCGACCGCATGCTCAGCCGCATTCGCACCGAGGCCGTCTACGTTACCATCGACAAGGATGTGCTGGCGGCCGACGATGCCGTGACCAATTGGGATCAGGGCCGCATGCGGCTGCCCTATCTGCTCGCCCTGCTCAGCGAAATCGGCAGCCGCCACCGCATCATCGGCGCCGATGTCATCGGGGACTATTCGACCCCGAGCTATGCTGGCAGCCTGCGGACCCAGTTCATGAAGCGCGCGGAGATCTTCATCGATCAGCCGCGCATGCGGCAGGGCGCGGAAATGACGAGGAACATCAACAGCGCCGCCAATCATGCGCTGCTGGAAGTTCTGGCGGAGTATATGGAATGACCGGCAGCCTGACACTTCCCATGCTTGGGCTCATCCTGTTCTGCGTGCTCGCGGAGACCGCCCGCGAGGTCTGCTTCAAGCAATCGGCCAGCGAGAGCGCCCTGCTTTCGGCGCTGGCCAAGCCGATCACCTGGCTCGGCATTCTGTTCTGGGCCGTGGAGCTTTTCGCCTGGACGGCTGTTCTGGAGCGCGTCCCCCTAACCATCGCCTTCCCGCTGATGGCGCTGAGCTATGTCGTCATCGTCTTCGCTGGCGCCGTCATCTTCAAGGAAAACATCAACCTGCGCCATGCGACCGGCGTCTTTCTCGTCACGGCCGGCGTGGCTTGTGTGGGAGTTACGGGATTATGAAAATCTTTGCGCACACGCGATGGGATCTCGCGCCGGTTCTGGCAGCCGTCGCTCATCTCGCCTTCGACGTCTATCTGATCGTCGGCTTCGAAAGCCGTCCGCTTTGGCTCTCGGCGGTTCTCGGCTGCCTTTATGCCGTTTCGATCTCCTGGAACATCAACAGCATATCGCACAATTTCATCCACACGCCCTATTTCAAGCCGCGCTGGATGAACTATGCCTTCAGCCTCTTGGAATCGGTCGCGATCGGCTTCTCGCAGACCTATTATCATTGGGTGCATATGCGCCACCACTCCGGCAACAGCGACCGCCCCAACGAAAAGGGCGAGACCGTCGATCTCTTGTCGATCTATCGCTACGGCCGCGACGGCGAGCCGGAAAACGTCTGGTCCTACACGTTCCTGAGCTTCTTCCGCGACAGCCTAGGCGACATTCACAAGGCCATTGCCCGCAACCGTCCGTTCGATGCGGCCTGGGGGCGGTTCGAGCTCTACTTTTTCCTCGGCCTTTCGGCGCTCGCGCTGCTTTACGACTGGAAGGCGGTGCTGTTCTTCGTGCCGTTCTATTATATCGGCAACTGCCTGTCGTCGCTGAACGGCTATTACGAGCATCTGAACGGCGACCCCGACGAGCCGATTGCCTGGGGCGTCTCCAGCCACCAGCCTTTCTACAACTGGCTCTGGTTCGGCAACGGCTATCACGCCGAACACCACTATCGCCCGCGCACGCACTGGACGAAACTGCCCACGCTGCATGAGCAGATCAAGGAAGAGCAGGAGAAGAACGGTACGCATGTGATCAGCACCTGCCATGCGCTTGGCTTCATGGCCAAGGAAAACCGGCAATCGGAGCTCTCTCATGAAGGCTGAGGAATTGAGCTTCTTCATGGAAGGCTCAAACGGCAAAGGCGTCCTGTTGGTCCATGGGCTGACGGGCGCGCCCGCCGAAATGAAGCTGGTTGCCCGCGACCTCAACCGCAGGGGCTACAGCATCTATGCGCCGTTGCTCGCCGGCCATGGCGTCGATGCGAGGACGCTGCGCGGAACACGCTGGGAAGACTGGCTGGACTCCGTCGTCAGCGCGTCGGAGCTTCTTGCGTCGAGAACGCAGGAGGTCTTCGCGGCCGGCATCTGCGTCGGCGGCAAGCTGGCGATGCTGGCCGCCGAACGGAAGCGGGCGATCAATGCCGTGGCGATCTATTCTCCCTGCTTCAGCTATGACGGCTGGGACGTTCCCTTCTACTATCCGTTGCTGGCGTCACAGATCGGCTGGCTGTCGCGCATTCCCTTCCTCGATCGGCTGAGCTTCAGCGAGACGACGTCGCTCGGGATCAAGGACGAGCGGATGCGCCGGCTTATCGAGGGTATGGCGGGCGAGGGCATTCTGGAAAAATTCCCCGGCAAGGGTCTGGTCGAGATGCACCGGCTGGGCCACACCCTTCGCGGCATGCTGCCGAAAATGCAGACGCCGACGCTGATCCTGCATGCGGAGGAGGACGATCTCGCCAGTCCGAAACATGCCCGTTACATTTCCGAGCATATCGGCGCTCCGCACGAGTTGAAGTGGATCACGGACAGCTATCACATGATCCATGTCGACCGGCAGCATCGCCAGGTGGCCGATTTCACGGCAGATTTCTTCGAGGCGCGTCATGTCGCAGCCGCTGCTTAAAGCGTTGCCGCGTCCGGCCGGCAAGCCGGTGGCCGAGGTTCATTTCAGCATCCGCGCCATCGGCCGCGATGCATGGAACGCCTGCTTCCAGGGCCAAGTCGAGGATTATGATTGCCTGCTCGCCATCGAGGAGGCTGGCCTCGACGGCTTCGAATGGCGCTACATCACCATCGTCGAGGATGGGCGGGTCAGCGCCGCCATGCCAGCCTTTCTCTGCCTCTATGCGCTCGATACGACGCTGGAGGAGGGCTTCCTGCGTCGGTCCGTGCGCAAGGTCCAGCGCTATTTCCCGAAGTTCCTGAAGTTGCGCCTCGCCTGCCTCGGGTCGCCCTGCACGGAAACCGGCGCGATCGGCTTTCATCCCGATGTCGAAGGCGAGCGCCGCAGTGCCTTGCTGGCGGAAATGCTGCCCTTTTTCGAGCAGGTCGCCGCGACGGAGCATTGCGGGCTGATCGGCCTCAAGGACATTCCCGAGCCGACCTCCGCCGAATTCGGAGAGCTGTTTGCCGCCCGCGGCTATGCTTCGATCGGCGGTCTCCCAACGGCCTGGCTCGACATCGATTTCAAGACGATCGACGAATATCTCGCCAGGCTTTCATCCGGCACCCGCAAGGACATGCGCCGCAAGATGAAATCCTTCGAGCAGGTGAGAGTGGAGATCCGCACGGATTTCGGCGAGTTCCTGCCTGAGGTCATGGCGCTTTACCACGACACGCGCAATCGCAGCGAATGGCAGTTCGAAGAGCTGACGCCGGACTATTTCCAGGGCATTCTCAGCGGCATGGGCGGCCGCTCCTTCTGCGCTTTCTACTTCGTCGACGACAGACTGATGGCCGCCAACCTGATCGTTCATGACGAGCGCGTCGCGATCGACAAGTTCTTCTGCATGGATGGCGAAAAGGGCCGGCCCTATAATCTCTATTTCCTCAGCTGGTTCACCAATCTGCGCTATTGCCTGGACAATGGCTTGAGCCGTTACCAGAGCGGCCAGGCCTATTATGAGAACAAGGTGCGCCTCGGCAGCAAGCTGACCGCCAATGCGATGTATTTCCGTCATCGCAATCCCTTCCTCCAGACATTGCTGCGGCTGGTATCGCCGATGTTCTCTTCAGACGAGGCGGATGCGTGATGCCGATGCGCTTTTCCTGGCTTGCGGTGCCGGTGCTGAATACCCTGTTCCAATTCTTCATCAAGCTCGGGGCGGAGCAGTTGGGCGGCGGCAGCATCGAGGGTTGGCTCTGGCAGGCGCTCTCGTCCTACTGGATTCTGGCGGCCATCGCCGTCGAGATTGTGACCTTCTTCATCTGGATGAACGTGCTTGCCGAGCTCGACCTCAGCCGCGCCTTTCCGCTTTCCGGCGTCAGCTATGTGCTGATCATCGCGACGGGCTGGTTTGTTTTCGGCGAGCGGATCGTCGCCCTGCAGGTGATCGGCAGCGGCTTGATCCTCCTGGGGGTCTGGTTGATTGCAGGCGCCAATGTGGCGCCGGGAGAGCAGGATGATTGGCACGCCAAGCACGATGGTCTGCGCAGTGGTGTCGGCAAGGATGGATGATGCCCGGTTCTCACGCTGAAAATCGCCCCAGGGGCAATGCCGTTTTCTCCGGCCTGGCGGACTGGTGCGTGAAGCGCGCGCTGTCGTCGATCGTCACGCGAGGTGCTCTGACCGTTACGACGGCGAGCGGCCGGGTTTTGACATTCGGTGATGGTACCGGCGAGCCCGTTCATGTCCGCTTCGCCGACGACCGCGCGCAATGGGCGTTGCTCATCGATGCCGACATGCGGCTCGGTGAACTCTATATGGATGAGCGCTTCATCGTCGAGCGGGGCACGCTCTATGATTTCGTGGCGATGATGCTGCGCGAGGCGCAGAACAGCACCCACCCGCTGATCGCCCGCATCATCGATCATGCGCGAACGAAGCTGCGGATTTTCCGCCACCGCAATCTGCCGGGGCGTTCGAAGGCCAATGTCGCCCATCACTACGATCTCGATGGCCGGCTCTACGAACTCTTCCTCGATCCGGACCGGCAATATTCCTGCGCCTATTTCGAGCATGCCGGCCAATCGCTCGATGACGCGCAGATTGCCAAGAAACGCCATCTCGCCGCCAAGCTCCTGATCGAACCGAACAACAGCATTCTCGATATCGGCTGCGGCTGGGGCGGACTGGCCCTGCATATGGCCGAGCGGGCGCCGGGCGGCTATGTGCTTGGCGTCACCCTCTCCGAGGAGCAGCACGCCTATGCCACGAAGCGTTTGGCCGACAAGATCGGGGGAACGCCGGCGGAGGTTCAGTTCGCGCTGAGGGATTATCGCAGTCTCACCGGCCTTTTCGACAGGATCGTCTCCGTCGGCATGTTCGAGCATGTCGGGCTGGCGTCCTATCGTGCCTTCTTCCGCAAATGCGCTGAATTGCTCGAGGATGACGGCATCATGGTGCTGCATACGATCGGCTGCTCGGCAACGCCCGGCTTCACGACACCGTGGCTCGACAAATATATCTTCCCCGGCGGTTATATTCCGGCGCTGTCCGAAATCGTGCCCGAGATCGAGGCGGCGGGGCTCGCCATCACCGATGTCGAGGTGCTCAGACTGCATTACGCAATGACGCTGGAGAGCTGGCGGGCCCGCTTCATGACGCGCTGGGACGATGCCGCCAAGCTTTACGACGAGCGCTTCTGCCGGATGTGGGAATATTATCTTTCGACGGCCGAAGCCGCCTTCCGCTACGAGGATCTCGTCGTCTTCCAGATCCAGATGACCAAGCGAAACCACATCATTCCGCTGACGCGCAACTATATCGCCGAGAATGAAGCGCGCAGCGCCTCAGAAGTTGACGTTGAAGCTTCGGTTCAGCGTGAAGCCGATGATGTTCTGGTTGGGTGAGCCGAAGCGCGAGGTGATCGGACTGTCGGCGGCGGCGCCGACCAGGCGGTTATATTTCTCGTAAACCTGCACGCTCCAGGCGGGGGAAATGGTGTAGGTCGCCGCCACGGTGAAGCCGAGCGACTTCACGCCCGCGCCGGCATCGAAGGCGCTGATGTGGCCATGTCTCGCAGCCTCGCTTTCCGAGATGCCGAAGTTGGCGCGCATATAGACGTCGTTTGCCATCGACAGCCGAGGTCCGGCCGACAGGAGCCATTTGTCGCCGACCGGCTGAAACCAGTCGAGCGCGAGATCACCGACCAGACCATCTCCACCCCAAAGCGACTGGCGCAGTTCCGTGCGGAACCGCAGCTTGTTTTCCATCAGCCAATATTGGGCAAAGCCACCCGCATCGAAATTCCAGCGCACCTTGCGCTGGCTCTGCAGGTGCAGATCGTTGAGGTCGAAGCGGTCATCGCGCAGGCCGACGACGGGACCGATTTCGAGGCCGCCGAGATCGAAGAGCTGATAGTCGAAATTGTCATCCGGGGCGCTGTATTCCTGGGCTTCCCCGAGGCGGTGGAAATCGAAGGACGGCAGGGCGCCGAAGGAATAGCGTTTCGATCCCTCGTAATTGGGGCCGTATTCCACCGTCGCCCCGAGGGTGACGACCCATGTATCGGATGAGGATTTCGCGGCGTCTTGCGCCTTCGATGAGGCGGGAATTGCGCCGACCACGGACGCGGCCAGCAACCCTATTCCGGCCAGCATCGACAAGCGGGCGGAGAAAGATGTCCCAACACTTAACACTCTGACAACACCCGATCTCTGATCGCCCCGCCGCATTACTAGCACAGCTCAAGCTTCCGAAAACAGCAGAAAATTAGCAAGCAATTGTCGCGCCTAGCTCATGGCCCGAGGGCTTTTTCAAGCATGACGCTGCATTCCTTCGATCCGCTGCCGCGTGAGCGAGAAATACGCACTGGGATAGATGAAAAACATTTCATGAACCTGAAGCGCTTGCCGTGCCGAACGCACGACGCTCGTCTTCACCATGGTTGGAAGCGACGAATTTTATTCCTAGATAGGCCTTGTCCCTTTTTGGACTTCGACCCGTAAGGAGGCGATGTGAAAGCACGAAAGGCAGGTTTCAGCGCATGAAGAATCGGCCATTTGATACCTCGGGAATACCTGGATGGTTGAACCGTTACGAGCCTTTTCTGCTTTTAATGTTCGCAGCCCTTTCGGGCGGAATTCTTCTGTTCATCTATCTGACAAGCGAGGTTCTCGAAGGAAGCACGAGGGGGTTCGACGAGGCGATATTGCTGGCGCTTCGCCAGCCTGCGAACCTTTCCGTGCCGATCGGGCCGGGATGGTTCACCCATGCCGTCAAGGACATTACCAGCCTCGGCGGCACGACCGTGCTGGCGCTGATGACGGCTTTGGTGACGATCTATCTGCTGCTGGACCGCCAGCGGGCGATCGCCATCTTCATCCTCGCTTCGGTGCTTGGCGGATGGGCGCTGAGCGCGCTATTGAAGATCGGTGTCGCGCGGCCTCGGCCCGATATCGTGCCGCATCTCGTCGAGGTGCAGGACCTCAGCTTTCCGAGCGGCCATGCAATGGTGTCGGCGGTGACCTATCTGACCCTTGCCGCGCTGATCTCAAGCACGCGAACCTATCGCTCGACGCGCATCTTCACTGTCGCCGCCGGCATCCTGCTGACATTGATGATCGGCGCGAGCCGGGTTTATCTCGGCGTGCACTACCCCTCGGACGTTCTCGGCGGCTGGTGCGCCGGCGCGACCTGGGCGCTCGGCTGCTGGATCATCGCCCGCCACTCCATATCGCCCTCGCGAAACGGTGAGGGCGCGCGAAACGACGCTCCGCCGCCGGAATGAGGAAAGGCGCCGGTTCGGGCGCGACCCTGGAGCACTTCCGCTTTTCTTCGAATCGCGAAAAGGCTCTATCCTTTTGTTTTTTCACAATTCCGGACGGAAAACCGCTATGCACTTTTCCTGGAATTGCTCTAACGGAATCAGCAGTCGACTTCCAGCCGCGTCGCCACGAGCAGCGAATAATCCGTGCCCTTCGGGTCGCTGAAGAACATGCTGGTGAGAGCGGCCTGGTTCTCCGCCATGACTTCCTTGGGATTGGGCCTGATCACCTTGCGCTTGCAGCGGCCGAGAGCCGATCCCGATGTGGTCATGTCGTTGTCGGTGGCGAAATCGACAGCCGTATAGAGCGTCTTGTCGTAGATTCCGAAGGTCGTCGTTCCCTTGAGGAAGGTCTTCTGCTCCGGCTTCAGCGAAAAGGTGAGGATCAGCGAGCCGTTCTTGTAGTCGGCCTCAACCGCCTCCGGCTTGGCCATCGGCACGGCTTTGCCGTTGCTGGTGACGTTCGTATAGTAGCCGTATTGCGCGAGTGAATCTCGGACCGTCTTGCCCACAGCCTTGAGTTCGCTTGGCGTGAGCGTCTGGTTGCCGCCCTTGTCGTAATCCAGAAGCACGGAGGAGGAGAACACCTCGTCGAAGTTCCAGACGTTGCGCAGCTCGCTGATCGAGCCGTCGGGCGCGGCGACGACCTCGAACTTGGCGTCAATGAAAATATGCGGATGGGCAAGCACGGGCGCCGGCAGAAGGGACAGCATCGCAATCAGCGGGGAGGTCTTTATTTTCATGCGCGCAATACCACGTTCCATCAGCCTATCCGACGCGCACACCTGAACGCCAAATGAGACTGATTTGAGACCCTTGGCGCGTTGGGAAAGGCATGGATGCCGGGGGGAGGATACAGGAGTATGGAAACCCGTCTTTTCGAAAAGGCAGCCTTCGGTCTGGACCGTGGCTTCTTCTTTTCAGAAGAAATTTGGAAATTGGAGCGGGCGAAGGGATTCGAACCCTCGACCCCAACCTTGGCAAGGTTGTGCTCTACCCCTGAGCTACACCCGCTCATTCCCGTCGCGATCCGGGGTAGTGTGTTGGACCGCTGGGCGTCGTCTTGCGGCGACGGGCGCTATATGGCCTAACCGTTTTTCAAATGCAACAGGGAAATGACGAGTTCGCGAAGAAAAATTTCGGCACCCTTGCCCCGATTAGCGGAAAGCCCGGAAACGCCGGGCTTTGTCGTCTGAAAGATTGCAATGAAATTGTGGGCGACGTATCAGGGGCGAACCATTTTCGATTGCGAGACGTCATGACCGAGACCAGCCCGAAAACCCGCGACGATCTTTTCCGATTCCTGGATGGGCTCGGCATTGCCCATGCGACCAAGGACCATGCTCCCGTCTTTACCGTCGCCGAATCGGTATCGCTGCGCGATGAGATCCCCGGCGGCCACACGAAGAACCTGTTCGTGAAGGACAAGAAGGACAATTTCTTCCTGCTGACCGTCGAGGAAAACGCGGCGGTCGATCTGAAGACCGTGCACACGCTGATCGGTGCCGCGAGCAAGGTATCCTTCGGCAAGCCGGAAAAACTGATGGAATATCTCGGCGTCATTCCGGGCTCGGTCACGGCCTTCGGCGCGATCAACGATACGGCCAGTAACGTCACCTTCGTCCTCGATGCCGATTTGATGGCGCATGACATCGTCAATTGCCATCCTCTTTCGAACGATGCGACGACGTCGATTGCCAGCGCCGATCTGCTTCGCTTCATGGAGGCCACGGGTCATGCGCCGCTAGTCTTGAAAGTCACGAGCTAAGGTACGATTTTAGCGCTAGAGCAGTTCCAGGAAAAGTGCGGAGCGGTTTTCCGTCCGGAATTGCGGGAAAACAAAGAGATAGAGCGGTTCGGAGATTCGGTGAAAAAACTGAACCGCTCTAATAAGGCGGGCGGCTTCTCTTCGGATTGTCCGATTGCCTTGACCATTCCATCGGGCGTGCTGCCGGACGGACCTTGCGGGACCGTTTGGGAAGCATGTTTTTCATAAGACCAAGGATGCCGGCAGGCGGGAGACACTCATGAGCGGTCCGAACAACCCCTATAACGCTTCCTTCGGCGGACAGATGTCAGCCACGGCATCCTACGGCGGCGCGCCTGCCGCAGGCGGCGCTTCGCCGATCAAGGACACCACGACGGCGACCTTCGCCAAGGACGTTATCGAAGAGTCGCGCAAGCAGCCGGTGCTCGTCGATTTCTGGGCGCCCTGGTGCGGTCCGTGCAAGCAGCTGACGCCGGTTCTCGAAAAGGTCGTCACCGAAGCCCAGGGCCGCGTCAAGCTGGTCAAGATGAACATCGACGACCATCCGTCGATCGCCGGCCAGCTGGGCATCCAGTCGATCCCGGCTGTTATCGCCTTCGTCGACGGTCGCCCGGCTGACGGCTTCATGGGTGCGGTTCCCGAAAGCCAGGTCCGCCAGTTCATCGATCGTCTCGGCGGCCCTGCCGGCGGTGCCGACGACCAGGCGGCCGAGATCGCCGCCGTTCTCGAAGAGGCAAGCGGCCTGCTCGCCGCCGGCGACGTCAATGGCGCTGCCGAACTCTTCGGCGCCGTGCTGCAGGCAGACCCCGAAAATGCCAAGGCGCTTGCCGGCATGGCGGAATGCATGATCGCCGCCGGCCAGAACCAGCGCGCCCGCGAAGCGCTTGCCGATCTGCCGGAGACACTCGCCAACGATGCCGGCATTCAGGCCGTGGTCAAGAAGCTTGACCAGATCGACGAGGCCCGCAAGCTTGGCGATCCCGTGGCGATCGAGCAGGAACTGGCCGCCAATCCCGACAATCACGAGCAGCGCGTCAAGCTTGCCAAGATCCGTAACGTCGAAGGCAAGCGCGAGGAGGCGGCAGATCACCTTCTGACCATTATGCGCAGGGATCGCGGCTTTGATGACGACGGCGCGCGCCGCCAGCTCCTGGAGTTCTTCGATGTGTGGGGTCCGAAGGATCCGGCCACGATCGCGGCTCGTCGCAAGCTGTCTTCGATCCTATTTTCCTAATAGGCATTTTTGCCTGACGAGCCTGTTTTCTCGATGGACATGCCAATCGTGCGAAACCTTCCGCGCGATCGGCTGTTAGACAATAGCCGCGAATGGCCGGAAGCACGAGGCATCGGCACTTGGCCATAATGTTCTTGTGTTTTCGGCAGATGAGCCCACATTGTCTGATAACGCGGCGCGGGATAGGCGCGGCCGCGAGTGTGTCGTTCCTGTGCGGCCCACTGCGGCCGGCAGCGCGGTGATCTAGCGGGATGGAAGAGATGCAAGTCGGTAATGCCAGATATTTGAAGCCGGGCGATCTGCCCGAATCGGTGGTTGTCTTTCCCCTGTCCGGCGCGCTGCTGCTGCCCGGCGCGCAGCTTCCCCTCAATATCTTCGAGCCGCGCTATCTTGCCATGTTCGATGCCGCCATCGCCGGCAACAGGTTGATCGGCATCGTGCAGCCCGCTCTTTCGGAACCGGCCGAATCCTCCAATCTCTCGCATGTCGGCTGCCTCGGGCGCATCACATCCATCGCCGAAACCGGGGACGGGCGCTATATCGCCGCGCTGACCGGCATATGCCGCTTCCGGCTGATGGATGAAATCACCGGACATCTGCCCTATCGCACATTCCGCATCACGCCCTTCATCTCCGACCTCAAATCCCATCACGAGGAAGATACGGTGGATCGCACGGCGCTGCTTTCGGCTTTCCGGGCCTATCTGGAAGCGAACAAGCTCGAGGCGGATTGGGAAAGCGTCGAGCGGGCCGACAATATGATGTTGGTCAATTCGCTGTCGATCATGGCGCCCTTCGATCCGGCTGAAAAGCAGGCTCTCCTCGAGGCGCCGGACCTGAAGACCCGCGCCGAAACTTTCATCGCCATCGTCAAGATCGTGCTGGCCGGCGCCGGCGACACCGATTCCATGATGCAATAGGAGCTTGGCGATGGATGTCACGGTCAGCAAGGTGGATCCGAAACTGCTCGATCTGCTCGTCTGCCCGCTCACCAAGGGGCGGCTGAGCTACGATCGGGAAAAGAACGAGCTGATCTCGGAAAAGGGGCGGCTCGCCTACCCGATCCGTGACGGCATTCCGATCATGCTGATTTCGGAAGCGCGGCGAATCGAGGATTGAAGGCCAGCTTCTTGCGGAATTCGAAGCAAGGTCGTCCACCTTCTCGGAAATCAACTCTGTCGTGATATGTGATGCATGCGGCGTTGCCGCAGCAGAAGGCCGAGAAGCGCGCAGAAGGCGAAGATCGAGATCGCAAAGGCCAGCCATAGGGCGGCACGGGGACCCGCAGACGTCATGATGACGCTGAATACCGGCGGCGCGGCGGCAAAAGAGAGATTGAGGGGTACGGCCAGCTGCGCCGATGCGCGGGCATAGGTGCCGGCGGGGAAAATCTGCAGCGGCAGGGTCGCGCGGATAACGGCGGTGATGCCGCTGGCAATGCCGTAGAGCACAGCGAAAAGCATGGCGCCGACGAAGCTGCTCGTCTGCAGAAGGACGATGAAGCTCAGCGGAAACAGGGCCGAGGCGGCAAGGCCGGTGGCGAAGCCGGACCAGCGCCGACCGCCGAGGAAATCGGCCATGCGCCCCGCCCATTGAGCAATCCCGATGAAGGCCGCGGCTGTCAGCGCACTGGCGTGATCGAGACCTGCAGCCTCAAACAGAATGATGATCGTCAGGGCAAATCCCCAGGTTACGAAGCCATTGGCGGCGAAGCTCGCGGCCAGCAGGGCGAAACTCGGCCTGTCGATGGGGGCAGGCTCGGCGAGGGCAGGTTCGACCGCCGCCCCGGCAGTGGATTTTTTCTCCGGTCTTTCCTGGGGTCGGCGGCCAAGCGCCGTCCAATGCAATGGCATGCAGACAAGCAGCATGAGGGCGGCATAGGCCAGCGTCGTCATGCGCCAGCCCCATTGCGCCTGCAAAAACCCCGTCAGCGGCCAGACGATGGTTGATGTCAGCCCACCGGCCAGGATCAGCACACCAAGTGCCTGGCGAGCCTTCTCGCCGGCGACCTCGCTCACCGCGATCTGTGCCGGTGTCGTCAACATGCAGGCACCGGCGAGGCCAAGAATGATCCACGAAAGGGCATAGGAGCCTGGACCGTGGGCCAGACCCATGATCAGCAGGCCGGCTGCGCCCAGAACGGACCCCGAGGCCATGATCGGTCGCGTGCCGTGGCGCTCGAACATGCCGCTCAGCGGCCAGGACACCATGGCCATGACGACAAGCATGACTGTCGGTCCCGCCATGACCAACGGCAGCGGCATGCCCAGCTCGCCGGCCATGGCTGGTCCGGTCACCGCAGGCAGATAGAAGGTTGCACCCCAGCCGATGAGCTGGGTCAAGGACAGCGCGACGACGGCACGGACCGTAGGCGAGCGGAACGACATTCCGGCATTCAGCGCGGAAAGCACGATCAAGTCACGGCAGCGATGGGAAAGGGAAGGCATCAAACACCTTGGACACGAGCAGTTTTTATTTCTGAGAGGAAGGGCGGCACTTCCGTCAGCGGCTAAGAATAAAGAAATTAATGCTGGCCCCAGCGGCCACCCTTGCTATGGCTCCGGTGCCGGTGTGATATTGGCTAAGCGCGTCGTGCATCCTTGCAGGGATTTCGCGTCCGTTTGTGCTCGATTTTCATGTGATGCTCAAACGAGGAATTTGAGGGGAGCCAGAGAAAAATTCATGCAGGAAAGGCATCGTGTCTCTCTCAATGCCATCAGGGTATTCGCGATCGTCGCACGCACCGGAAGCCTGACGGCCGCCGGCGCCGAACTTGGCGTGACCTCCGGCGCGGTGAGCCATCAGCTCAAAAAGCTGGAAGACGAGCTTGGGGTGAGTTTCTTCCGCCGGGGAAACAACACCGTTTCACTGACCGAGGTGGGACGGCGGTTCTATCAGGAGGTCGCGCCGGCGATCGGGCTCATCGAGCGTTCCGCCGATGCCCTCTATCGCGACGAAAACGAAATCAGTGTCCATGCCACGACATCGCTTGCGCTACGCTGGCTCATCCCGTCGCTAGATCGTTTTCGCGCTCTTTGCCCGCAGGTGCGCGTTCGGGTGGAAACGAGTTCGGCGCGAGGCTTTCCAGCCGTCCCCGACTCCGATGTCAGTATCCGTCATTTCCGGATAGGAGAGGTGGCCGAGGGATGGGAATTTCTCACCCGCGATCTGCGCCGTCCGGTCGTTTCTCCTGGCCTGCGGGCAAGAGATGCCGATAGCGAGATCGCCGTTCGGGATGCGCCGGCGCTTCAATGCTGCGTGGGCAACTGGGACTGGAAGCTCTGGTGCGAGACGTTTGATATTTCGCCGGCGGATCTTTCCCTCGCCCATGCGTTCGACACAGACGACGCTGCTCTCCATGCCTGCGTTGCCGGTCTCGGCATGGTGCTCGCGCCGACGATTCTCACGGGCAGGGAAATGAAATCGGGCGCGCTGGTGACCCTGTCCGGATATGAGCCGGTCGAGACCGGAACCTATCGGTACCAGCGCCGCTCGGAATCGAGGGCAGTCCGGCAATTCTGTAGCTGGATGGATACGGAAATGCGGAACCTGGAATGATGCCGATTTCGGTCTCGCTTTAGATTGCCTCGCCAGCCAGCAGCCGCGGATTATCCTTAGCGGTCGTCCCCGCAGCCTGGCCGATGAAGAAGGATTTGAGGTTCGGGAGGCGGTCGACGATCCCTAGGCCGAAATCGCGGGCGATGCGGAGCGGCGTGTTGTCGTTGGAGAAGAGCCGGTTCAGCACGTCGGTCGTCACCCCCATGCGGAAGGTATCGAAGCGGCGCCAGGTCTGGTAGCGCTCGAGGATATTGATCGAGCCGATGTCGAGGCCGAGGCGGTCGGCTTCGACGATGGTTTCGGCGAGCGCCGCCACATCCTTGAAGCCGAGATTGAGGCCCTGGCCGGAGATCGGGTGGATGCCGTGGGCGGCGTCGCCCGCCAGCGCGAAGCGCGGCGCGACGAAGGCGCGGGCAAGCGTCAGGCCGAGCGGAAAGGCGCGGCGCTCGCCGATGGTGGTGAGCCTGCCGAGCTTGTGGCCGAAGCGGCGTTCCAGTTCCTCCTCGAAGAGGAGATCGTCGGAGGCGACCAGCCGTTCGGCATCGGAGGTGCGCTCCGTCCAGACGAGGGAGGAGCGGTTGTTCTTCAGCGGCAGGATGGCGAAGGGGCCGGAGGGCAGGAAATGCTCCTCGGCGCAGCCGCCATGCGGCCGCTCATGTTCCACGGTGACGACGATGCCTGACTGGCCGTATTCCCAATTGACCGTCTTGATGCCGGCCAAGTCGCGCAGCTTGGAACGCACGCCGTCGCAGGCGACCAGAAGCCGCGTTTCCAGCGTGCCGCCATCCGAGAGGGTGAGGGTGGTCTTGGCGTCGTCGGTGACGAAGTCGGTGGCGCTCAGCCCGTGCTTGATCGTGATGCCGAGACGCTCGCAGGCGCCGCGTAGCGCCCCGACCATGGTCAAGTTCGGCACCATATGGGCGAAGGGCTCACCTTCGGCCACTTCGCCGTCGAAGGTGAGGAAGACCGGGCGGACGGGATCGCTGGTGCGCGAATCGGTGACGATCATGCGGGTGATCGGCTCGGCCTCCGGCGCGATCTCGTCCCAGACGCCGAGAACATCCAGCATCTTCGAGGCGGCCGCGATGACGGCCGAAGCCCGCATGTCCTTCTTCCAGGCGGTTTCGGGGGACGCCTCGACGATCATGACGTCGAGGTGGGGGGCTGCCTGCTTGACTGCGACCGCTGCGGCAAGACCCACATATCCGCCACCCACTACCAGCATGTCCAACATAACGCTCACCCCGTGTCTTACTGTCGCTTCCTGCTCTATATAGAGCATCCTATTCGTGGTTCCTACCATTGGAGTTCAAGCAAAATGTCGCGAGAGACCGAGAAGCTCACCCCGATGGAAACCGTGCTTGCGACGCTGGATCTCGAAACGATCGAGATGAACCTGTTTCGCGGCAATAGCCCGCAGGTCGGCTGGCAGCGCGTCTTCGGCGGCCAAGTCATCGGCCAGGCGCTGATGGCGGCGCAAAGAACTGTTGACGGCGGTCGCTTTGCGCATTCGCTGCATGCCTATTTCATGCTGCCGGGCGACCCTTCGGTGCCTATCCTCTATCAGGTCGACCGTCTGCGCGACGGCTCCAGCTTCAATACGCGGCGCGTGCTCGCAGTCCAGCACGGCAAGGCGATCTTTGCATTGACTGCGTCCTTCCAGCTCGATGAACCGGGCTTCGATCATCAGGGCGACATGCCTGATGTGCCGATGCCTGAGGAGCTGATGGACGAGGAGCAGGTGAAGCAGCGTTATCTCGCCCATGCGCCGGAGAATGTGCGCCGCTACTGGGAGCGCAAGCGGGCGATCGAAATCAGGCCCGTTTCGATCGAGAGCTATTTCTCCCGTTCGCAGCCGAGCCAGCGGCAGAACATCTGGATCCGCCCGACTGGGCCGGTGCCGGACGACAGGCTCTACCAGAATGCGGTGCTTGCCTATCTCTCCGACATGACGCTGCTCGATGTTGCCCTCAATGCGCACGGCACATCGGTTCTCGACCCCAGCGTCCAGGTGGCGAGCCTCGACCACGCCATGTGGTTCCATCGGCCGTTCAAGCTCGACGACTGGCTGCTCTATAGCCAGGAAAGCCCCAGCGCATCCGGCGCGCGCGGCTTTACCCGCGGCAGCCTGTTTGCGCGATCCGGTGTTCTGATTGCGTCCGTGGCGCAGGAAGGCCTGATTCGTAAAAAGGCAAATGATTAAATAAAGTGCAATTTTATAAAATTGCACTTTATTTGTGCCGATGGCGCGGCGCAAATTGCCGCTTTATTGTGTTTACGCAATAAAATCATTAGATTTCAATATGTTATAAATGTGTCGCGAATCTGGCACGTCCTTTGAATGTGTATGCCCAGTCGCTGCAGAAACACTCGTCGGCGGCAAGGAGAGTCGGCTCCGTGCCGAGGGTAAACAAAGGATGGGAAACCAGATGAAAATTGTGATGGCCATTATCAAGCCGTTCAAGCTCGATGAGGTCCGTGAGGCCCTCACGGCTGTCGGCATCCAGGGCCTGACTGTGACCGAAGTGAAGGGCTACGGGCGCCAGAAGGGGCACACTGAAATCTATCGCGGCACCGAATATGCCGTCAGCTTCCTGCCGAAGCTGAAGATCGAAGTCGCAGTCGCATCCGAAATCGTCGACAAGGCCGTCGAGGCCATCGCATCTGCCGCCAAGACCGGCCAGATCGGCGACGGCAAGATCTTCGTCTATTCCATTGACCATGCCGTGCGCATCCGTACGGGCGAAACCGATTCAGAAGCGCTGTAAGAACACGGCCGATCAGGGAGTTATTTGCATGTCATCTTCCAAGCTTTCCTCCACCTTCGCACGGGTGGGCGCGCTTTCTGCGGCGCTGCTCGCGCCGGCGATCGCCTTTGCGCAGGAGGCCGCTCCGGCTGCTGCCGCCGCGACCGCTGCCGCTCCGGTTCCGGACAAGGGCGACACCGCCTTCATGTTCATCTCCACCATCCTCGTGCTCTTCATGCTCGTGCCGGGTCTTGCGCTGTTCTACGGCGGTCTCGTCCGCGCCAAGAACATGCTGTCGGTCCTGATGCAGTGCACGATGATCGGCGCGGTCGTGATGCTCCTCTGGGTTCTCTACGGCTATTCCTTCGCCTTCGGCGGCGGCTCCAGCCCCTATTGGGGTGGCACGGCCAAGATGTTCCTTTCGGGCGTTTCGACCTCGACGACGGCTGCAACCTTCTCCAAGGGCGTGGTCATCCCTGAATTCATCTTCATGCTGTTCCAGATGACCTTTGCCGCCATCACGCCGGCTCTGATCATCGGCGCCTTCGCCGAGCGCATCAAGTTCGGCGCGGCCGTGCTCTTCTGCGCTCTTTGGGCGACCTTCGTCTACTTCCCGATCGCGCACATGGTCTGGGATTCCAACGGCATGCTCTTCAAGATGGGCGCTCTCGACTTCGCCGGCGGCACCGTCGTTCACATCAATGCCGGTGTCGCAGGCATCGTCGGCGCCATTCTCGTCGGCAAGCGCGTCGGCTTCGGCAAGGACATGATGGCTCCGCATTCCATGACGCTGACCATGGTCGGCGCATCCATGCTCTGGGTCGGCTGGTTCGGCTTCAACGCCGGCTCGAACCTTGAAGCCTCCGGCGGCGCAATGCTTGCGACCGTCAATACCTTCATCGCGACCGCTGCCGCCATCATCTCCTGGTCGCTGGTTGAAACCTTCACCCGCGGCAAGGCCTCCATGCTCGGCGGCGCTTCGGGCATGGTTGCCGGTCTCGTCGCCATCACGCCTGCAGCCGGCATCGCCGGCCCGATGGGCGCGATCGTCATGGGCCTCATCGTCTCGCCGCTGTGCTACTTCTTCGTCTCGGTCGTGAAGAACAAGTTCGGCTACGACGATACGGCCGACGTTTTCGGCGTACACTGCATCGGCGGTATCTTCGGCGCCATCGCAACCGGCATCTTCGCCAGCGCCTCGCTCGGCGGTGTCGGCTATGTCGAAGGTGTCACCATGAGCAGCCAGGTCATGGTCCAGCTGACGGCCGTCGTCACCACCATCCTGTGGTGCGGCATCGGCTCCGCGATCCTCTACAAGATCGTCGATGTCATCATCGGCCTGCGGGTTGCTCCGGAAGCCGAGCGCGAAGGCCTCGACCTCGCCTCGCACGGCGAAGCCGCCTACCACAATTCCTGATCGGAGCTTGCAATGCCGGGGCAAAACCCCGGCATTGCTAAACGTCCCGTCGCGACCTGTTTCATTGCAAATAGGCCGCTTTTGGCCCGAACCCCGGTTCGGGCCCTTTTTGTTTTTAGAGCTCGGTGCGCCGTAAAAATCGGCGATCCGTCGAGCGGGAGTGCATGGTTAACATGCCATTAACCCTCCTCTGATTAGGTAGGGCTAACCTGCCGGCGAGTGGGCATAGACCGATTCGCTTGCGCTATCGACAAGGAACGGGGCTGGATATCATGGGCAGAAGCAATTCGGCGGCGTTGAGCGGTCGGCCAGACCGTTTATCGCTATCGAGTGTCGTTTGGCGTCAGGTCAAGGGCCTGACGGGCTTCGCATTGCTGTTCCTATTGGCGCTCGCCGTGGCGGCGCTGGCGACCTGGAACGTCATGGATCCCAGCTATTCCTACGCAACCGCCAATGCGCCGACCAATCTTCTCGGTTTTCCCGGTGCTGCCTTTGCTGACGTCATGATGCAGTCGCTCGGCCTTGCCTCGGTGCTGGCGATGCTGCCGATCGTTGCCTGGGCCTTCGCGCTGATTTCCAATCGCAAGCTTAATCGCGTGCCCTCGCGGCTCGGCGCCTGGTTCGGCGGCTGCATCGTCGCGGCCGGCTCGATCGCCTGTTTCCCGGCACCGCCGACCTGGCCGATCCCGAACGGCATCGGCGGCGTGGTCGGCGATCTCCTCCTGCGCTTTCCCGCCTTGTTCATCGGCACCTATCCGAGCGGCGTCGTGGCCACTATCATCGGCTCGCTTCTTGCTATTCCGGCCATCTGGCTCATGCTTTTCGCCTCCGGCGTGATCGGCGAAAGCCTGGTCGAGGATGAAGAGGGCGAGGAGGATTACGAGGAAACGCGCAGCCGCGCCCGCCGGGTGGGCGATGAAGACGAGGATGACGACCGCGGTAGCTTCCTTGGTAATTTCCTCGCCTTCGGTGCCGTCATGCATGCCTGGTACAATGCCCAGGCCCGCCTTCGCCGCCTGTTCGGCATGGGTCCGCGCAAGCGCCGCGACCATGCCTTCGACGCGCCCTATGATTTCAACGACGACGAATTCGGGACGCTGAACGAGCCCGTGCGCGCCAAGGCGCCGGTTGCTCGCGGCGATCGTCTCGATCCGTCCATGGATGGTCCCGCGGCGCGCCGCGTGGTGTCCGCGCCGTCGATCAGCCTCGGCGATGACGAGGATGAAGACGAGGATTCGATCTATGATCGTGATCCGCCGCGTCCGGCCGGCATCCTGCCTGACGACGAGGACGATGCCTGGCCGCTGACCACGGCCTCACCGAGGGGATCCGAGGGTCATCGCGTCATTCCGGCCGCACCGCGCCCGAAGCCCGGCGCGCGGGCCGAGCGCGAGGCACAGACCTCATTCATCCGTCCCTACGGCTTCCAGCTTCCGGCCGTCCACCTGCTGGCAGAGCCGAAGGCCGTCGCCCGCGATGCGACGCTCTCGGCCGATGCGCTGGAGCAGAATGCCCGCATGCTCGAAGGCGTGCTGGAGGATTTCGGCGTCAAGGGCGAGATCATCCATGTCCGTCCCGGTCCGGTCGTGACGCTTTACGAGCTGGAGCCGGCGCCCGGCATCAAATCCTCGCGGGTCATTGGCCTTGCCGACGATATCGCCCGCTCGATGAGCGCGATCGCCGCCCGCGTCGCCGTCGTTCCCGGCCGCAATGCCATCGGCATCGAGCTGCCGAACTCGACGCGCGAAACGGTCTATCTGCGCGAGCTCATCGCCAGCCGCGATTTCGAGACCTCCAAGGCGAAGCTGGCGATGGCGCTCGGCAAGACGATCGGCGGCGAACCCGTCATTGCTGATCTCGCCAAGATGCCGCATCTGCTCGTGGCCGGCACCACCGGCTCGGGCAAGTCGGTCGCCATCAACACCATGATCCTGTCGCTGCTCTATCGCATGACGCCAGAGCAATGCCGCCTGATCATGATCGATCCGAAGATGCTGGAACTCTCCGTCTATGACGGCATTCCGCACCTGTTGTCGCCTGTCGTCACCGATCCGAAGAAGGCTGTCGTCGCGCTGAAATGGACCGTCCGCGAGATGGAAGAGCGCTACAAGAAGATGTCGAAGATCGGCGTGCGCAACATCGACGGCTTCAATTCCCGCGTCGAGCAGGCCGTCGCCAAGGGCGAGGCGATCAGCCGCACGGTGCAGACCGGCTTCGACCGCCAGACTGGCGAGGCGATCTACGAGACCGAAGAATTCGACCTGAAGCCGATGCCCTATATCGTCGTCATCATCGACGAGATGGCCGACCTGATGATGGTCGCCGGCAAGGATATCGAAGGCGCGGTACAGCGTCTGGCGCAGATGGCGCGTGCCGCCGGCATCCATGTCATCATGGCGACGCAGCGCCCGTCTGTCGACGTCATCACCGGCACGATCAAGGCGAACTTCCCGACCCGCATCTCCTTCCAGGTGACGTCGAAGATCGACAGCCGCACCATTCTCGGCGAACAGGGGGCTGAACAACTCCTCGGCATGGGCGACATGCTTTATATGGCCGGCGGCGGCCGCATCCAGCGCGTTCACGGCCCCTTCGTCGCGGATGGCGAAGTGGAAGATATCGTCGCCTATCTGAAGACGCAGGGCGCGCCGCAATATCTCGATGCGATCACCGCCGATGACGACGAGGACGATGATGGCCATGGTCCCGCAGGCACCTCGAATCTCGCTGATTCGGAAGACCCTTACGATCAGGCGGTTGCGATCGTTCTCAACGATGGCAAGGCTTCAACCTCCTATATCCAGCGCCGTCTCGGCATCGGTTACAATCGTGCGGCGTCGCTGATCGAGCGTATGGAAGAGGAAGGCGTGATTGGCCCGGCCAACCATGCCGGCAAGCGCGAAATTCTCGTTCCAACCAAAGCGGATATCCTGGATCGCTGAGGCAACGCGCCTTTCCGTGTGGCATATCCCGTCTATGTTCAGAGAAATTTGATCGCCGCCCCTTACCGGCCTTGGGCAGTTGCGCCATGAAGACGCCGATTTTGCGCGCCATGGACGAAGCATGAAGGAGAATTCGATGACAAAGTTTGATGCGCAGCCGTCCAGCCGACTTTCCCTGACCCGCCGGCATTTCCTCGGCGCTGCGGTTGCTGTCGGCGCGGCAGGCGCTCTGCCGATTTCGGCCCTTGCGCAGGCCCAGGCACAGGCACAGGCAGCGACGGCCGCACTCAATCCCGGTATTGCCCAGGCCATTGCCGATCACTTCTCGTCCATTAAGACGATGAAGGGCGGCTTCCTGCAGATCGGCCCGCGCGGCGATCAGATGAGCGGCACCTTCTTCATCCAGCGGCCCGGCAAGATGCGTTTCAACTACGATCCGCCATCCCGCATGCGCGTCATCTGCGACGGCAGCAACGTGCAGGTCATCAACGACCAGACGCAGACTAGGAACATGTATCAGCTGTCGAAGACGCCGCTGAGCCTGCTGCTGGCCAACAAGATCGATCTTTCCGCCGACATGGTGCGTGATGTCGATTCGAAGCCGGATCTCACCAAGATCACGCTCGGCAACCGCACAGTCTTCGGCGATTCCACCATCACGATGATTTTCGATTCGAAGAGCTACGACCTGCGCCAGTGGACCGTGATCGACCCACAGGGCAAGACGACCGACGTCATCATCAACAACGTGAAGACCAATGTCGCCTTCGACGACAGCGTTTTCCGCATCGATTATACGCGCTGATCGCCCTCTCCACATTCGGCCGCAGGGTAAGCGCCGAATGGCGCTTTCCTTTCCGTCGCGGCCGGTCTAAAGCCTTAGGCCTGACTGGAGCAGCCCAGCGTTTCACCGAATCGCCGGGCCGCTCCAGCTGTCTGTTTTGACGCAATTCCGGATGGAAAACCGCTGCGCACTTTTCCTGGAATTGTTCTTGGGGAAAGGCTTTGGCATGGGATTATCGATTGCGACCTGGAACATCAACTCGGTGCGGCTGCGCATGCCCATCGTGGAACAGTTCGTCATGCAGGCCCGGCCCGACATCCTCTGCCTGCAGGAAACCAAGGTTCCGAACGAGCTTTTTCCGTATGCTCCCCTCCGTGCCCTCGGCTATGAACACATCATCGTTCATGGCCAGAAGGGCTATCATGGCGTCGCGATCGCCTCGCGCATCCCGCTGAGCGAAGATCACCGGCAGGATTACTGCAATGTCGGCGACAGCAGGCATATTTCGGCGATCTTCGAGCGCGGCGGTCGGCGGGTACGCCTGCATAATTTCTACGTTCCGGCCGGCGGCGACGAACCGGATCGCAGCATCAATCCGAAGTTCGGCCACAAGCTCGATTTCATCGAGGAAATGAAGCGGCTGCATGCCAATGCCGAACAGAACACGTCGGCGATCCTCGTCGGCGATCTCAATATCGCGCCGCTGGAGCATGACGTCTGGTCGCACAAGCAGCTCTTGAAGATCGTCAGCCATACGCCGGTCGAAACCGACGGGCTGATCGAGGTGATGAAGCGGGGCGCCTGGCTCGACCTGATGCGGCAGCACGTGCCGGAAAACGAAAAGCTCTACACCTGGTGGAGCTACCGCGCAAAGGACTGGGAGGCTGCCGACCGTGGCCGCCGCCTCGACCACATCTGGTCGTCATCCGATCTTGGCCCGCATCTGCAGCGGATCGATATCCTGAAGGCGGCGCGCGGCTGGGATCGTCCGTCCGACCATGTGCCTGTGACCGCGCATTTCAATCTCTAAGAGGGATTGAACCTACTAGGAGAAGCGGCCGAGCAATGCGGCCGCTTGTCGGGCAAGGGCGGCAAAATTTTCGCGAATGCGGTTCTGAATCAAGAGGCCGGCATCGGGATATTCCTCGATCAGCCGGTGGAAGAGGGCGCGCGTGATGCGGATCACGTCGGATTCCTCGGCGGCAACGGCCGTATATTTCCGCTCCACCAAGGTCACCATCGCCAGTTCCGAAAGCATGGTGCCCGCCTGGACCACCGCTTCCACCTGTTTCTGGCCGTCAGCATCGATGGTGCTGAGTTCGAAACTGCCGCGCGTGATGACATAGGCGCATTCGGCGGGCGATTTTTCCCGGAAGAGCGTCTGGCCTTCGTTCACATGGCGGCGATCGGCACCGAAGGCGATCAGCCGCAGCGGCTCATCGCCCATGCCGTGAAACAGCGGCAGTTGCGACAGCAGTCGGATATCGTCGTTCAGTGCCATGTGTGCGGCCTACGGAATGATCTTGTAGCCGCCGTTTTCCGTCACCAGGATCTCGGCATTGGAAGGGTCGCGCTCGATTTTCTGACGGAGACGGTAGACGTGGGTTTCGAGCGTATGGGTGGTGACGCCGGAATTATAGCCCCAGACCTCTTCGAGAAGGATATCGCGGGTCACGACCTTCTGGTCGGCGCGATAGAGATAGCGGATGATGGCGGCTTCCTTTTCCGTGAGGCGGATCTTCTGTCCGTCTTCGGTCGTCAGCAGCTTCTGGCTCGGCTTGAAGAGATAGCGGCCGACGGTAAACGTCGCGTCTTCGCTCTGCTCGTGCTGGCGCAGCTGCGCGCGGATACGCGCGAGCAGCACGGCGAAGCGGAAGGGCTTGGTCACGTAATCATTCGCGCCGGCTTCAAGGCCGAGGATGGTGTCGGAATCGGTGTCGTGGCCCGTCAGCATGATGATAGGCGCCTTGAAACCATTCTTGCGCAGCAGTTTCACGGCTTCGCGGCCGTCCATATCGGGCAGTCCGACATCCATGATGAGGAGATCGACAGGCACGGTGCGCGCGGTTTGTACGCCCTTTCCGGCGGCGGCTTCCTGCAGAACGTTGAATTCCTCGTAAAGCGACAATTGCTCGACCAGCATCTCGCGAAGGTCGTTGTCATCGTCCACCAGGAGAATGGTGCGTGCGGTCATGCCGTTCGGGTCCTCGTTCTAATCCCACCTAAGTCCTACGCCAAATTGCATTTTTAGCAAGTCGCGACGCGGGCCAGGCTTGGTCGTTTGATTGAAACTGCTATGATTTCAAATGAAATCACACGCAAAGCAAAAACATGTGAGGAAAATGCAAAAGACAAGGGCGGCGGCCAGGCGGACCACTTCCACCATCGTCGTGCGCCCGGCGCCGGGCAAGAAAACCCGAGCGCTGGTGCAGGTGGGGCCACTCACCATACCTGCGGCAATCGGCAGATCGGGACGCAGCATCCTGAAGCGGGAAGGAGACGGCGCAACGCCGATTGCGGACATGAAGCTGCTCTACGGCTTCACGCGCGGCGATCACGTCCGCTTCCTGCGGACTTCCCTGCCGATGCGGTGCATTCGCAAGGACATGCTATGGTGCGATCAGCCCGACAATGCCAACTATAACAGGCTGGTGAAGGCTCCCTTCAAGCCGAGCCATGAGGAAATGCGGCGGGAGGATAGTCTCTACGATATCTGCCTGGTGCTGGACTGGAACGTGCGTTCACGCCGGCGTCACTGCGGTTCGGCAGTCTTCTTCCATCTGATCAGGCCGGGCTACAAGCCGACGGCCGGATGCGTCGCGATCAGCCTTCGCGACATGCGGCGTATCCTTCCCCTGCTGCGCAAGGGAACAATTATCCGGGTTGTCTGAGCGGCAATCCGGGGGTTAAAATACCAATGTCCCCCACTATACGGGTTTTACCGACACGCCCTCGCGGGGCTTGGCCCGGACCTTTCTTTCCGAACTTAAAATCACGCCTTCACTCCACCCGCTTCTCATCCTTTGGAGACTTATCGTGACCACGCAACCGACAATCACTTTCAATGACGGCAATTCCATTCCGCAGGTCGGCCTCGGCGTCTGGCAGACACCGGAGAACGTCGCGCCGATGGCGGTCAGCACGGCCTTGAAAGCCGGCTATCGCCACGTCGATACCGCAGCCATCTATGAAAACGAAGATGGTGTCGGCGAAGGCATGCGCCAGTCCGGCGTCGCCCGCAAGGACATCTATCTCACAACCAAGCTCTGGAACGAGGCGCAGGGCTTCGATTCCACGCTGAAGGCCTTTGACGAAAGCCTGAAGCGCCTCGGTACCGACTATGTCGATCTTTACCTCATCCACTGGCCGTCGCCGCATCGCAACCGCTATCTCGACACCTGGAAGGCTTTCGTCCGCCTGAAGGAAGAGGGCCGTGCCCGTTCGATCGGTGTTTCCAACTTTGCCGCAGCGCATCTCGAACGCATCATCGGCGAAACCGGCGTGACGCCTGTGCTGAACCAGATCGAGCTGCACCCGACCTTCCAGCAGAAGGCGCTTCGCGAGGTGCATGACAAGCTCGGCATCAAGACCGAATCCTGGAGCCCGCTCGGCCAGGGCAAGCTTCTGACCAATGCCGTCATCGCCAAGGTTGCCGCCAAGCACGGCCGCACGCCGGCTCAGGTCATCATCCGCTGGCACATCGACAACGGCCTGATCGTCATCCCGAAATCGGTGACGCCGAGCCGTATCGAGGAAAACCTCAGGGTTTTCGATTTCAAGCTCGACGGCGACGATCTGGCCGAGATCGCCAAGCTCGATTCAGCCAGCGGCCGCATCGGCCCGGACCCGATGACGGCAAGCTTCTGATATCGGCTCGCGCGAATAGTCTGCAATTTCAAAAGAAGGCTCGGTGCAGTGCGATCGCATCGAGCCTTCTTCTTTTCCGCTGCATCCCTTAGCGCTTCTGGCTATCCGTATCGCTCCGGCTGACTTGCAAACCTCTTGCGAGAAACTCGACGACGGCGCGCACACCCGGCAGCTGGCCGCGGCGGTGGGTGGTCAGGATCGTGGTGGTGACGCTGCCTGCCGTCCAGCCTGGTAGAACCCGAATGATCTGGCCGGCTTCGACTGCCGCCTTGCAGCTCGCTCCCGGCAAGCAGGCGATGCCAAGGCCGGAGATCGCGGCCCGCAGCAGGACAAGCGTCTCGTCGGCGACGAAGCGGCGGCGGGGTGAAACGGCGAATGGGCCGCGTTCGGAGTGCTGAAGCTGCCACGTCTTCGCCGTCTGCGAAACGAGCAGGCCGTCATGATCCTGCAGCGCCTGCGGATCGGGCGGTGATCCATGCTTCCCGAGATAGGCGGGGGCGGCCACCAGAATCACGTCGTCAATCGAAACCTGTCTTTGAACCAGTTCGGAATCCGGCAGGGGTGAGAAGTGACTGCGTACGGCGATATCGAAGCCTTCCTGGACCAGATCAACGAATCGATCGGTAGCATGGAGCTGCAGCGTCAGCTTGGGATAGGTGACCGCAAGCGAAGGAAGATGATCCGCGAGCATAAATTGCGCTGTAGGTACGGAGGCGGTGATGCGAACGATGCCGCTCGGCTCCGCATGACGTTGCCGCACTGCACTTTCGGCCGCCTCAGCTTCGACCAGCGCGGCCGTCGCGTGCTCATAGAAGGCCCGCCCCGGATCGGTCAGCATGAAGCTACGCGAGGTGCGATGCAGCAGGCGCGTGTCGAGGTCGGCTTCCAGCGCGGCGATGCGCTTGCTGATCGTCGATTTCGGCATGCCCAGCCGCCGTGCCGTCGCGGCGAAACCGCCATTGTCGACGGCTTGGACGAAGATCTGCAGATCATTGAGGTTAAGCGCCATCGCAATGTCCATATAATGAGACTTTTGGTTCGAAACTAACGATCTACTCGATCAAAGTCTACAAATCCATATTGCTGGCATCGAGGTTCGCCTCGTTACATCAGGAGAAAAATATGGAACCAGTACTCTTCTACGGCGTCCCCTCGGGATGCTCCTTCGGATCGATCGTTGCACTCGAATGGCTGGGAAAGCCTTACAGGCTGTCCCGCGTCGAGATGGTCAAGGAGGATTTCATGAGCGGCGGCTATCGCTTCATCAATCCCGTTGGCGAGACGCCTGCCTTGATCACCGGCAGCGGCGCCGTGCTGACGGAGAACATGGCAATTCTCAACCATCTTGGTGTGGGCAGCACCGACACGGGTTTGGCGTTTGCGCAGGGAACCGAGGGGTTCGACAAGCTCAACCGGATGCTCGCCTATCTCAACACCAGCTTCTTCAGCTCGTTCGCTCCGCTTTGGTATGTGTACGAGCATGGTGGAGAAGAGGCGGCAAAGGCGGCATTGCGCGAATATGGGGGTTTCAAGGTGCGCAAGGCGCATGCGGATCTCGACCGGATGCTCGGCGACAAGCAGTGGCTGCTGGGAGATCATAAGACACTGGCTGACGCTTATTTCTTCGGCATTGCCCGCTGGACCGACTACCACGACGTGGTGGAGCGCGCCGACTATCCCAATATCGCGCGGCTATACCGGCAGCTGGAGGAGGATCCGGCGGTCAAATTTGCCCATGCCATCGAGGACGAGCAGCCGGCGCAGTCGGCGGGCGGCTATCTCGGCAATATCAGCGTCGACGATGCGTTGAAGCGCGTCCGGCTGAGCGCCTGAATTTCGAAAAGCCTGAAGTCGATGCTTCAGGCTTTTCTTTCATGACACGTCTTCGATGAGATCGGCGCGTCGCGCAAAGGCAAGGTTCGTGAGTGCGATGCCAAGCGTCGTGGCGATCAGCAGAGCGGCGGCGATGAATGTTATCTGCATTGCGCTCGCAACCGCCTCGGCACGCGCCGCCGTGATGTCGGCAGCTCCCGAGGCCAGCGTGAAGACCGCGCCCATGAGGGAGGCGCCGGTGATCAGGCCGAGATTTCGCGACAGGCTGAGCATGCCGGAAATCACGCCACGTTGCTCCGAGCTTATCTCCTTCATGATCGTGGTGTTGTTGGCCGCCTGAAATAACGCGTAGTTTGCGGTGACGATGACCAGAGGACCGATATAGCCGGCGGCGCCGAATCTGCCTTGCAGCCCCGCTATCAGGAATAGGCCAATGATCATGCCAACAAGACCCATCACGCTCATGCGGTGGGCGCCGAAGCGATCGACGATGCGGCCGGCCGGTACGCCGGTCAGGGCGGAGGCCAAGGGACCGGCGGACATGATGGCGCCGACATGGGCCGCATCGAAGCCGAGGGCGCGGGAGAGATAGAAGGGCCCGACCACCAGCGTTGCCATGATGACGGTGGAAACCAGCGTGCTCATGGCAAGGCCCGCGCTGAGCGTGGTATCGCAGAACATGGAAAGGCGCAGCAGCGGCGACTTCACCTTGGTTTCGGTGAAGGCAAACAGGGTGATGCCTAAAGCTGCGGCCGCCAGCAGGCCGATATTCAGAGCGCCGAAGCTTCCATGTCCCATCGTCATCGCCAGCGCATAGGCGGCCAGCGTCAGCGCTAGCAGCAGGGTGCCAATCACGTCTAGGCGCCCGTGGGCCGTTTTCCGGCCCTGTCGATCCGCCGGCAGGAAACGCGCAGCAAGCAGGAAGTTCGCGATCCCGAGCGGCATATTGACGAGGAAGATGGTTTCCCAGCCGAAGCCGGCGATCAGGATGCCGCCGAGCGATGGGCCGAGCGTGGTGCCGATCGCGGACATGGTGCCGAGCAGACCCATGGCGCTGCCCGTCCTTTCCTTCGGTACGGTCTCGCCGACCATCGCCACCGTCAGCGCCATCATCATGGCGGCGCCGAGCCCCTGCATACCTCTGGCGGCGAGCAGGAGCGAGAGCGTCGGTGCTATGCCGCAGAGGAGCGAGGCGAGCGTGAAGAGGGCTATGCCGATCAGCAGCATGCGCCGCCGGCCGAAAATATCGCCCAGCCGTCCGACGCTGACGATCAGCGTGGTGATGGCGAGCAGATAGGCAAGCACGATCCACTGCACCTGCTGGAAGGATGCGCCGAATGCCTGGGCGAGCGTCGGCAGGCCGACATTGGCGATGCTGGTATCGAGCGAGGGCATCAACATGGAGAGCGAGAGGCTCGCAAGCGCCCAGCGGACCGAGGCAGTGGCTTTGATGTCTCCGGACCCGGTCTTGTCCGGCTTTTCAATGATCGGCTTCAATATGAGCTCCATTTCTGGCGACGTAATAAAAGTCCCGGCAGAAAGGTAGCGTTGCTGACGATATGGCGGAACGCGCAGCATTTGCACTTCATTCGTGCACTTGACGCTATATATCGAGAAAACCATGCTATGGTCGCGCCATGTCCACACCCGATCTCAACCTGCTTGTTACCCTGAATGCCCTGCTTGCCGAAGGCAGTGTTGCGCGCGCCGCCCGGCGATTGCGGCTCAGCTCTTCCGCCATGAGCCGGGCGCTCGCCCGTTTGCGCGAGACGACGGGAGATCCGCTGCTGGTCAGGGCGGGGCGCGGGCTTGTGCCGACGCCACGCGCCCTGGAATTGCGCGAAAGCGTCGGCCGGCTCGTGCAGGAGGCAGAGGCGACCCTGCGCCCGGCCGAGACCCTGAATTTGAAACAGCTCGCCCGGACCTTCACGATCCGCACCCGTGAGGGCTTCGTGGAGAATTTCGGGCCTGCGCTGATCGCCCGCATTGCCGAGCAGGCACCGGGCGTGCGGCTTTATTTCACGCAGAAGCTGGACAAGGACAGCACGCCGCTGCGGGATGGCACGATCGATCTCGAGACCGGTGTGGTGGGCGATGATACCGGGCCGGAGCTGCGGACGCAGGCACTGTTCCATGATCGCTTCATCGGCGTCGTGCGAAGCGGGCATCTGTTGAGCGAAGGGTTGATGACGCCGGAGCGTTATGCCGCCGGCCGGCATATCCTCGTCTCTCGGCGTGGATTGCAGAAGGGCCGGATCGATGCGGCGCTGGAGGCACTGGAGCTGGAGCGGCAGATCGCAACCATCGTCGGCAGCTTCTCAGCGGCGCTGGCCTTGGCGCGCGCCTCCGATCTGATCGTCAGCGTTCCCGAGCGATATACCGGGAACCTTCGCGTCGGCATGCATAGTTTCGCGCTGCCGGTGCCGACGTCGGATGTGACGATCTCGCTGCTCTGGCATCCGCGAATGGATGCGGATCCGACGCATCGCTGGCTGCGCGGCTGCATTCGCGATATCTGCGCCGAGCGACGTTCGGGCCTAGGAACGGGGTTCGAAGTCGGCTAAGTAGTTGCGCAGCAGGCCATCCAGCGCCACTCGCTCTTCTTCCGAAAGAGTTGAAACCAGCCGCGCCTGCGTTTCGACATGCGCCGTCACCGCCGCGTCGATCAGCTCGAAGCCTTTCGGGGTGAGGGATATCAGGAAGCTGCGGCCGTCATTCGGGTTTTGGCTGCGGGCGACGAGGCCGGCTTTTTCGAGCTGATCGATGCGGTTGGTCATCGTGCCTGATGTCACCATCATCGTATCCATGAGGTCGCCCGGGGAGAGGGCATAGGGCTTGCCTGAGCGGCGCAGGGTTGCCAGCATGTCGAAGTTCGCCGAGTTCAGGTCGAAGCGGGCGAAGGTCTTCTCCATTTCGCGCGAGAGGTGGAGGGCAAGATTGCGCATGCGCCCGAAGAGGCCCATGGCCGTGGTGTCGAGATCCGGCCGTTCGTGGCGCCATTGCTCAAGAATTTTGTCGATGCGATCCATGGTGAAACCTCGCCATGAATTTATCTTGACGTCAAGGTATTTCGTATTATCTTGAGGTCAAGATAAATATCGAGGCTGGACCATGAACCGTAATTTTGACCTGTTACTGACAGCCATCGCGCCGGCGATCTGGGGCAGTACCTATCTGGTGACGACGCAATTGCTGCCGGCCGGCTATCCCCTCACGGTCGCGATGCTGCGCGCCCTGCCGGCCGGGCTGCTGCTGCTCGCCATCGTGCGGCGGCTGCCGCACGGCATCTGGTGGCTGAAGTCGCCGGTGCTCGGCGCGCTGAATTTCTCCATCTTCTGGTGGCTGCTGTTCATTTCGGCCTATCGGCTGCCCGGTGGCGTGGCGGCGACGGTCGGCGCCATCCAGCCGCTGATCGTCATTGTGCTGGCGCGGTTGCTGCTGGGATCGCCGATCCGCGTCCTTTCCATCGTTGCAGCCGTCGCGGGTATAGGCGGTGTCGCGCTGCTGATCCTGACGCCGAATGCGACGCTCGATCCGGTCGGCATCGTTGCCGGTGTCGGCGGCGCCTTCTCCATGGCAGCCGGAACCGTGCTCAGTCGCCGCTGGCGCCCCGATGTCTCGCCGCTGACCTTTACCGCATGGCAGCTGACGGCGGGTGGCCTGTTGCTCCTGCCGGTCGCTTTGCTGCTCGAGCCGCCGCTGCCGCATCTGACCGGCGCAAACATTCTCGGCTTCACCTATCTCGGCCTGATCGGCGCGGCGCTGACTTACATTCTCTGGTTCCGCGGTTTGTCGCGGCTGGAGCCCTCGGTGGTCTCGCCGCTCGGCTTTCTCAGCCCGACGACTGCCGTGATCCTGGGTTGGGTGGTTCTCGGCCAGCAACTGAGCCCGATGCAGATGTTCGGCATCGTCGTCGTGCTCGGCAGCGTCTGGCTCAGCCAGCGGGCGCAGCTGGCTCCGCTGGCGGGACATGCCGCGCTCGGCAGCCGGCCCGTCGTATCGAAGCGATAGAGCGAGCGGTCGCGTCCATTCGACAAAAGAAAAGGGCGGCCATCGAGCCGCCCTTTGTCATTCATGTATTCGAACGGGTCAGTTCCACTCGCGGATATCAACGAAGTGACCGGCGATCGCGGCGGCTGCGGCCATGGCGGGCGAGACCAGATGGGTGCGGCCCTTGAAACCCTGGCGACCTTCGAAGTTGCGGTTCGAGGTCGAAGCGCAGCGCTCGCCCGGCTTCAGGCGGTCGTCGTTCATGGCGAGGCACATGGAACAGCCAGGCTCGCGCCAGTCGAAGCCGGCAGCCTTGAAGATCTTGTCGAGGCCCTCGGCCTCAGCTTGCTCCTTCACCAGGCCGGAGCCCGGGACGATCATGGCGTCGACGGTCGAAGCGACCGTCTTGCCTTCGACGACCTTGGCGACAGCGCGCAGGTCTTCGATGCGGCCGTTGGTGCAGGAGCCGATGAAGACGCGATCGACATTGATCTCGGTCATCGGGATGCCCGGCTTCAGGCCCATATAGTCGAGGGCGCGCCACTTCGAGGCACGCTTGGTCTCGTCCTGGATTTCGTCCGGGTTCGGAACGACGCCTTGAACGGAGATGACGTCTTCCGGCGAGGAGCCCCAGGAAACGATCGGCGGCAGGCTTGCGGCATCGAGCGTGACGATGCGGTCGTAATGCGCGCCTTCGTCGGACTGCAGCGTCTTCCAGTAGGCGATCGCCTGCTCCAGCGCCTCGCCCTTCGGCGCGCGCGGCTTGCCCTTGATGTATTCGAAGGTGATTTCATCCGGCGCGATCAGGCCGGCGCGGGCGCCGCCTTCGATCGACATGTTGCAGATGGTCATGCGGCCTTCCATCGACAGCGAGCGAATGGCTTCGCCGGCATATTCGATGACGTAGCCGGTGCCGCCGGCAGTGCCGATCTCGCCGATGATGGCGAGGATGATATCCTTGGCGGTGACGCCCGGCGGCAGCTGACCGTCGACCTGCACCAGCATGTTCTTGGCCTTTTTCTGGATCAGCGTCTGCGTGGCAAGCACATGCTCGACCTCGGAGGTGCCGATACCATGGGCGAGCGAGCCGAAGGCGCCGTGGGTCGAGGTGTGGCTGTCGCCGCAGACGATGGTCATGCCGGGCAGGGTGAAGCCCTGCTCGGGGCCGATGATGTGAACGATGCCCTGGCGCTTGTCGTTTTCGGAGTAGTATTCCACGCCGAATTCGGCAGCGTTCTTGGCGAGCTGCTCGACCTGGATGCGGCTTTCCTCGTTCTTGATGCCGAGATGGCGATCCGGCGAGGTGGGCACGTTATGGTCGACCACGGCCAGCGTCTTCTGCGGGGCGTGAACCTTGCGGCCGGTCATGCGCAGGCCTTCGAATGCCTGCGGCGACGTCACCTCGTGAACGAGGTGACGGTCGATATAGAGAAGACAGGTGCCGTCGTCCTGGGCGTCGACCAGATGGTCATCCCAGATTTTGTCGTACAGTGTGCGTGGAGCGCTCATGGCTACAGATCCATATTGGCATTATCGAAAAGGGGAATGGACGGATCGGGACCGTCGGCCTCGGGTGTGATCAGCGAAGTCGGCTGTTGAGCGCGCCCGAAATCATCGCAAAGAACCGTGCCGGCAGGCGCTTGTGGTCCTGCAGCACGAAAGCCGTGACGTAACGTCCGTCTTTGCTCATGATCTTACTCATGCGCATGCTCATATCAATTTTCAAAACCTTCGGCAATGGCGAGCGTAGGCTGTATCGGTACGGCCGGCAATCGGCCGCACCGATCACACCTGTGCGCCCGGCGGCTGGCCCGCCGCTAGACGGGGGAAGGCGGAGCGATCGCTGCCGGAGCGGCGGCGCATCCAGGCTTCGAGCTGCCTGAGCAGCAGCGACAGACCGATCGTTAACAGCAGATAGATGAAGGCGAGGATCGACAGCGTTTCGAAATAGCGGAAATTGGCAGAATAATAGAGCTTGGCAAGCTGGCTGATATCGGCCACCCCGAGCACGGAGACCAGCGAGCTGTCCTTCACCATGGCGATGAAATCGTTCGACAGCGGCGGCAGGATGACGCGGATCGCCTGGGGAAAGACGACGAGGCGAAAGCGCTGGAAGCGGCTGAGGCCGAGCGCCTTTGCCGCTTCGATCTGGCCCTGGTCCACCGCCTGGATGCCGGCGCGGAAGATTTCGGCGATGAAGGAGGAATAGGCGATGGTCAACGCGATGATCGTGCGCCAGACGAAGGGCACGTCGCGGGTAATGAGCGGGCTTGTCCAGCCGGCGGAGATCAACGGCGAGACGACGACGTTATAGACGGCGACAAAGGCCGGCGTGCCCACGAATGCGATGTAGGAAAGCAGCACCAGTATCGGGATGCCGCGCACGATCTCGATATAGAAGCGCGCCACCTGCCGCAGCACGAGGAAATCCGACAGGCCGAGTAGCGCCAGCCCGAGGCCGAGCAGCACGGCCAGCGTAAACGCCACCAGCGTCACGAAGACCGTGACGCCGATGCCATTCAGCAGAAGAGAGAAAATCTGGGCATAGAGGCCGTTCGCCGCAATTGCGAATGAGGCGACGATGCCGAGGATAGCGAGGGCGACCAGCCACCAGGGAAAGTCTTCCTTGCCGCGGTGCCCGCCCGGGCCTGCCAAAGGCGCCATCAGAGCGGGCTTCCAATATATCGATCTTCAGAATTCATTGGCCCATCTTGTAGTCGAGGAACCACTTCTTGTTCAGCGCCTCGAGCGTGCCGTCCGCCTTGAGGCTGGCGATGGCAGCATTGATCGGGGTGACGAGATCGGAGCCCTTCTGGAAGATAAAGCCGAAATCCTCGGTGCCGAGCGGACCGCCGACGAGCTTCAGGCCGCCATTGGAGGCATCGACATAGCCCTTGCCAGCGGTGCCGTCGGTCAGCACCGTATCGACGTCACCGGTCTTCAGTGCCTGTACTGTGGCGCCGAAGGTTTCGAAGGTCTTGATGCGCGGATTCTGCTCGTTGCCGTCGAGGACCGAATAGACGGCGGTGTAGAAGGGCGTCGTGCCCGGCTGCGCGCCGATCAGGCCGTCCTTGAAGGCGGCAAAGCTCTTGGCATCGGTAAAGCGCTTCTCGTCGCCGCGCACCAGCATGAACTGCTCGGAGCGCATGTATGGGTCGGAAAAATCGACCTTCTGCTTGCGGTCGTCCTTGATGGTGATGCCGGTCATGCCGATGTTGTACTGGCCTTCCGAGACGGCCTGGATCATCGCATCCCAGCTGGTGTTCTGGTATTCGACCTTGAAGTTCAGGCGTTTGGCGATTTCGTTCATCGCGTCATATTCCCAGCCGATCGCCTTGTTCGTTTTTGGGTCGATGAACTGCAGCGGCGGATAGGCATTCTCGGTGACGACGATGACGGTCTTGCCCTTGAGATCAGGCAGATCGGCTGCGAAGGTCGCGAAGGGTGCAAGCACGAGGGCGCCGAGGCCCAGAAGGAACGAACGACGGAATGCCATGGAAATCTCCCCGATTAGAGCATGATGCCGAAAAGTGTAGACGGTTTTCGGACAACATCATGCTCCACCTATTTGATGCTAGCGCGGATTTAGATTTTAGGTCGATTCGACCTAAAATCATCCGGCGCCAGCGTGGCGGAAAACTGTCATATTTGCAAAGCGTATGGCAAGGCCATTGCCAAGGGCGCAATCACTAAAAATGGAAAAGTCACTCTAATACAGGCGGCAGGCGGAGAAATTTCCTGTTCGCCCGAGCCCGTTGTGGCCGGCAGTAAAAAAGGCGACCCGAAGGCCGCCTTCAAATTTCTCGACCTGTAAGGATCGAAACTTATTCTGCTGCCGGCTCGGCTGCTGCGGCTGCTGCAGCTTCAGCGGCTGCCTTTGCTTCTGCGGCTTCGGCTGCTGCCTTCTCGGCTGCGAGTGCCTGAGCGGCTGCAACCTTCTCGGCCTCGATGCGTGCCTTTTCTTCGGCGAGAGCCTGGCGCTCTGCGTCGTTGAGCTTGCGGGCGCGGGTGCCGGTGTTCTCGACGATACGGGCAGCCTTACCGCGCAGGTCGCGCAGGTAGTAGAGCTTGGCGCGACGGACCTTACCGCGGCGAACGACTTCGACGCTTTCGATCATCGGGGAGTAGACCGGGAATACGCGCTCGACGCCTTCGCCGTAGGAGATCTTGCGAACCGTGAAGTTTTCCTGCAGACCGCCGCCGGAGCGGGCGATGCAAACGCCTTCATAGGCCTGAACGCGGGTACGGTTGCCTTCCGTGACCTTCACGTTGACGCGAAGGGTGTCGCCAGCGGAGAATGCGGGAAGGGTGCGCTTGGCTTCGATCTTGGCAGCCTGTTCGGCTTCCAACTGCTGAATGATGTTCATAGTATCAACCTCGTTGTTGCTTCAACAGCCAGAGCGCCCTGAACGATCTCTATCCCTGGTCGGACCTTCAAGGTCTCGCCTCGGATATATGCCTGTTACGGCAGGGGCGGATACGCCTGCTTTTCTTTGGTGGTTGATGGGAAATTTCCCATGCCGGGGGCGCACATACCCCATTGTCACGCCTTTGTCACCCCTTGCGGCCGAATTAAGTGGCGTTTGTTGCGGCGCAAGCGGCTTAGAACGCAATTTATCATACATTCGATTGCCTGGACACCGTTCAGGCTTTCTTCGGCTTTTTCCGCGTGGATACGTTCAGGGCGGCCGCTGCGCGAATGAGTGCCTTCAGCGCCTCTTCGTCGATGTCCTCGTTCTCGTGGATATCGATGGCCCGCCGAGTATTGCCTTCGAGGCTGGAGTTAAAGAGGCGGGAGGGATCCTCGAGTGAGGCGCCCTTCGCAAAGGTCAGCTTGACCACGCTCTTGTAGGTCTCGCCGGTGCAGATGATGCCGTCATGCGACCATACCGGCACGCCACGCCATTTCCATTCTTCGACGACTTCAGGCTCGGCCTGCTTGATGAGCGCGCGGACCCGAGCAAGCGTCTTGCCGCGCCAGTCGGCCAATTCCTGAATTCTCTGATCGATCAGCTGAAAAGCGGAGCCCGCCTGTTCCGCTTCCGTCGCGTTGTCTTTTGCCATCGTCCAGCGCCTCCTCGCTTTTCCATGTTCGTCGCTGCTTCTCTACCGCCTGATAGTGCCGGGCGCTATAGCGCGCCTGCGGCGGAGAAATCCACTTGGTGATCTGGTCTCGTCCGGGCAAAACGCGGGGGCTTCTTCGACAGCCCGCCCAACGAGCTATTTCTCAGCCTTTTTGTCGAGCAAATCCGGCCGGCGCTCCCGAGTCAGCTGTTCGGCCTGTTCCTTCTGCCATTTGGCGATCGCCGCATGGTTGCCTGACGTGAGCACGGCGGGAATCTCATGGCCTTCCCAGATTTGCGGACGCGTATAGTGCGGATGCTCCAGCAGGCCGCCTTCGAAGCTTTCGTGCAGGCCGGAAAGGTCGTTGCCCATGACGCCGGGCAGGATGCGGACGATGGCGTCGAGCAGGATCAGCGCGGCTGGCTCGCCGCCTGAGAGAATATAGTCGCCGATCGAGACTTCCTCGAGCGCGCGGCCATCGATGACACGCTGGTCGACACCCTCGAAGCGGCCGCAGACGACGATGACGCCCTCGCCGGCCGCGAGTTCGCGCACGCGCTGCTGCGTCAGCGGTTTGCCGCGCGGGCTCATCAGCAGGCGCGGACGATTGTCGTTTTCGCTGGCATGGTCGATGGCGCGGGCGAGCACGTCCGGTTTCAGCACCATCCCGGCGCCGCCGCCGGCCGGCGTGTCGTCGACGGTGCGGTGCCTGTCGGTGGCGAAATCGCGGATCTGCACACAGTCCAGCGCCCACTGCCCGCGTTCCATCGCCTTGCCGGCAAGCGACGTACCGAGATGGCCGGGAAACATCTCGGGATAAAGCGTCAGGATGGTCGCCCGGAAACTCATGGCGCGGTCACTTCCCAATGAGGATTACTTCTTCGTCTTGCCTTCCGGCTTTTCCGGCTTCGGCGGCTTGCCGATGAGATCGTCGGGATTGTCGATCAGGCCGGCGGCCATTGGATCGATCAGAATCTTGCCGCCTTCGAGATCGATTTCGAGAACGGCCGTTTCTGAGAAGGGGATCAGGACCGGACGCTTGCCCGGACCCTTCAGCTCCAGAAGGTCGCCGGCGCCGAAATCATAGATGCCGCTGACCGTGCCGTAGCCCGTGCCCTTGTCGTCGACAGCTTCCAGTCCTTCGAGATCGGTATAGAAGAATTCGTCGTCATCGAGTTCATCGTCAGGCAGGTTGTCGCGCTCGATGTAGAGTTCCAGGCCATTCAGTGCTTCGGCGGCATCGCGGTCGTTGACGCCGCGCAAGCGCACCACCACCACGTTTTTGGCTTCGCGGATTTCCAGAACCTCGAAGCTGCGGCCGTCCATGCTGTGCAAGTGGCCGTAATCGCCAAGCGCCGTGGGGTCCGAAGTATAGGCGCGGGCGCGTACCTCGCCTTTGAGGCCCTGTGCCGCGCCGATGGTTGCCATCAATACCGGGTTTTGCAGTTTCGTCATGGTCTCTTCGCCGATTACCGGAATTATGCAGCAGATCTAAAGCGCTACAGCGAGCGCGTCGTATGTAACGCCCGGCGCTGTAGTTGCGTTCTCTCATAGGCTGAACATCCGCCGATGGGAAACAAAAAACGGGCGGCATGTCGCCATGCCGCCCGTTTTCGACAGTCACAAGGACTGATTATTCAGAAGCAGCAGCGGCGGCGTCAGCAGCCTTCTGTGCCTTCTCAGCGGCGCGCTCCTGGGCGCGCTTGCCCGGCTTTGCCTTTTCCGGGTTGTTCTTGGCGTCGCGTGTTGCGATGCCGGCTTCGGCGAGGAAGCGCAGAACGCGGTCGGTCGGCTGGGCGCCGTGGTCGAGCCAATGCTTGATGCGTTCGGCCTTGAGTTCAACGCGCTTGGCGTCGTCCTTGGCGAGCATCGGGTTCCAGGAGCCGAGGGTCTCAAGGAAGCGGCCGTCGCGCGGCGAGCGGGCGTCGGCAACGACAACGTGGTAATACGGGCGCTTCTTGGAGCCACCGCGGGCGAGACGAATTTTCAGTGCCATGTTAATTCTCCTTAGGCTTTTCTTGACCGCTTCGTTGTGCGGTATGGTTACGTCGCGCTGCTTTTCTCTTGCTGCATGATCCCGGTTGAAAACGTCCTGCGTCTTTCGGGATCACGCGGCCAGGGGGTTACCCTTTGAAATCGGCAGCGATCTGTTCATGATGCCGGATGACTTCCTTGATGACGAAGTTCAGGAACTTCTCGGCGAAATCCGGGTCCAGATTTGCGTCCTTTGCCAGGCGGCGCAGGCGCTCGATCTGAAATTCTTCGCGCGCCGGGTCGGCCGGCGGCAGGTCGTACTTGGCCTTCAGCACGCCGACCTCTTTGGTGCAGCGAAAGCGTTCGGCCAGCATGTGCACCAGTGCGGCATCGATATTGTCGATCGACTGGCGGTAGTTGCCCAGTTGGGCTTTGACGTCTGGATCAATCATGGGGGTCAACGATCCTTCTCACTTCTTCTTCGGCAAACCGGGAAGGCCTGGGAAACCACCGCCGAGGCCCGGCAGCTTGGCGCCGCCCAGGCCCGGCAATCCACCGCCACCGAGGCCAGGCATGCCGCCGGGACGGCCGAGGCCGGCGGCTTCGGCCTGCTTCTGCAGAGCTTCGAGCTGCTTGGGGTCCATGTTCGACAGGTCGGGCATGCCGCCGCCCATACCCCCTAGGCCGCCGCCGAGGCCCATCTTGCCGGCGAGGCCGCCCATCAGCTGCTTCATCATGCCGCCTTTGCCCTTGCCGCCCATCATCTTCATCATATCAGCCATCTGGCGGTGCATCTTCAGAAGCTTGTTGATGTCGGAGGCGTCGGAGCCGGAGCCGGCGGCGATGCGCTTCTTGCGGGAATGCTTCAAGAGATCCGGATTGGCGCGCTCGGCCTTGGTCATCGAGGAGATGATGGCGATCTGGCGTTTGAACAGGCGATCGTCGAGGCCGGCGGCGGCCATCTTGTCCTTCATGCCGGACATGCCGGGCATCAGACCCATGATGCCGCCCATGCCGCCCATCTTCTGCATCTGGCCGAGCTGGTCGGCCAGATCGTTCAGATCGAACTTGCCCTTGGCCATCTTGGCAGCCATGGCGGCTGCCTTCTCGGCGTCGATATTCTCGGCCGCCTTTTCGACCAGCGAGACGATGTCGCCCATGCCGAGGATGCGGTCGGCGATACGGCGGGGGTGGAATTCCTCCAGCTCGCCCATCTTTTCGCCGACGCCGATCAGCTTGATCGGCTTGCCGGTTACGGCGCGCATCGAAAGGGCGGCACCGCCGCGGCCGTCGCCGTCCATGCGGGTCAGCACGAGGCCGGTAATGCCGACGCGCTCGTCGAAATTGCGGGCGAGATTGACGGCGTCCTGACCGGTCAAGCTATCGGCGACCAACAGGATTTCATGCGGGTTGGACTTCTTCTTGATATCCGCCATCTCGACCATGAGCGGCTCGTCGATATGCGTGCGGCCGGCGGTGTCGAGGATGACGATGTCATGGCCGCCGAGCTTGGCGGCCTGCACGGCGCGCGCGGCGATATCGGTCGGCGACTGGCCTGATATGACCGGCAGCGTGTCGACGCCGGTCTGCACGCCGAGCTGGCGCAACTGCTCCTGCGCGGCCGGACGGCGAGTGTCGAGCGAGGCCATCAGGACCTTCTTGCGGTCGCGGCTCGTCATGCGGCTGGCGATCTTGGCCGTCGTGGTGGTCTTACCCGAGCCCTGCAGACCCACCATCATGATGACGACCGGGGCCGGTGCGTTGAGGTCGATGCCGACGCCTTCGCCGCCGAGCATCTCGATCAGCTCGTCATGGACGATCTTGACGACCATCTGGCCCGGCTTGATCGACTTCAGGATCTCGGCGCCGACGGCCTTTTCGCGGACGCGATCGGTAAAGGAGCGAACCACATCCAGCGCCACGTCGGCTTCCAAAAGCGCGCGGCGAACCTCGCGAAGTGCTGCGGAAACATCGGCTTCCGAAAGCGCGCCGCGGCCTGTCAGTCCATTCAGAATGGAGCCAAGACGGTCCTGGAGGTTTTCAAACATCGGTTCTTCCTTATCGATCGCTTGGGATTTGGACTTGGCGCAACTTGCGCGGTTCCTCGCCCGAAAACGTCGTGCTTTTCCATGACGAAAACAAGACGCAAAGCCAAAAAGCACCCGAGGGCGCGTCGCGCTGTCGGGTGTTGACCTCCGGGATCTCTTTATACCTTATGGGTCCCGGTCGGTGGCTCGGAGGCTTGTGCTCGTCGCAGATTGCGGGCGATAAACAGGAAAAGGCCGGCAAAGTCAACCTAAGGCGGCCGAAATGCCTGAAATGCACGGATGCCAGCGTTATATCAATGTCGTTTGACCGTACCACCATCTTCCAATTGTTGTATCGATCCCCGCCATCAAGTGATTCCCGAGACAGTTCCGAATGAATGATGCAGCCCTGACCGATCTTCTCGCCGCCTGCCGGGCTTACGCCGGAGGCCGCGTCGACGCGCAATTCAATGCGGCGGCGCAGGTCTTCTATGCGACCGCCATGGCCCAACCGAAGATCATGGCGCGGGCGGCGCGTGAGCTCAGCCGCCTGCCGCCGCCGGGGGCGGCAGTGCTTGCCAATATGCTCGGCACCATCGTCGAAAAGGGTGGGGCGGTGGAACGCAGCGCTGCCGCCGTGTGGGAGCTCTACATGGCATGGCTGCCGCAGATCCATCGCGGCTTTGCCGGCCGCAAGGAGCTGAGCCCTAAGCAAAGACAGCTGCTGGATGCCTTCCAGCTGCTCGGCCAATCAGCGGTTTCGCATCTTGCCGCCATGCCGCGGGAACGCGAGCTCGCCGCCGGCAACAAGGCGCTGATGGCGCAGCTTACCGAGTTGCAGGATTATACGCCGGGTGCGGCCTGGGTCCGCCAGATGCTCCTGAGCCGAAGCGACGCCCTGCTGGTGCTGCATCTGCCGAGCCGCCAGGGTTTTCGCCTGCGATACGACAATATCGTCAACTGCTTTCATCTGTTCACACTGATCCAGGCGGCATTCGGCGAGACGCTCACCGGCGGCCGCGCCCCCAACAGATTCATCGTCGACATGGCGCGCTGCGTAACCGTGGCCGAAGACGGCAATGACGAGCCCTGGTGGCGCTATCAGACGGTACAGCCGGACCAACCGGAGCTGACGGAGATTTCCGGCGAGGCATCCGTCGAGACGATTGCCCGCATCGATGGCCGGCAGGTCATCCTGCTTTCGCCTCCGGCCGAGGGTGCCGCGCTCTGGGATACGAGCTTCTTCACGCCGCAGCTTTTTGCCATGCCGGCGAATGTCGTGCTCGAGGAGACGCTGACGGCGCGTGAGGCCGAGGAGTGGCTCGCCAGCATCGGCTTGCCGGTCGGTAAGGCGACAGGCGCGCAGGGAGCGGATAAGCCATGACGAGTTCAGCTCGCTCCAACAAGAGAGGCAATCCCTATTATCAGGGTCCGGTCTCCGATCATTTCGACGGTCAGCGCTTCTTCAATCCCGGCGGCGTCGCGCCAGGCGGTGCGTTCGACCTTTTGCGCTGGCAGTTCGGTGGCGGCCGGGTGCGCTGGCCCAATCCTGTCATCAGCGCCTTTCCTCCGGCCAAGCCCGACCGGCATGTGTTTGGCGAGCAGATGCGGGTGACCATGGTTGGCCATGCCTCGATGCTGCTGCAGATTGCCGGGCTGAACATCCTGACGGATCCGGTCTGGTCGGAGCGGGTCAGTCCGTTCCAATCCGTTGGGCCGAAGCGCGTGGTGCCGCCCGGCATCCGCTTCGAGGACCTGCCGCATATCGACCTCGTGCTGGTGACGCATAATCATTACGACCACCTCGATCTCGTCACGCTTGCGCGCCTGCATCAGGCGCATCGGCCTGACATCGTGACGCCGCTCGGCAACGACACGATCATCCGCCGCGCCGTTCCCGACGCCGACATCACCGTGGTCGATTGGGGTGATCGCATTGCCCTCAAGGCTGATGTTACGATCGATGTCGAGCCCTGTCATCACTGGTCGGCGCGCGGCATGCGCGACCAGCGCATGGCGCTATGGGCCTCATTCGTGCTCACCACGCCGGTGGGCAAAATCTATCATATCGGCGACACCGGTTTTCACGACGGCATCAATTATGAGGCCGCGGCCCGCAAACATGACGGTTTCCGCCTCGCAATCCTGCCCTTCGGCGCCTATGAGCCGCGCTGGTTCATGAAGGGCCAGCACCAGAATCCGGAAGAAGCGGTGAAAGGCATGAAGCTCTGCAATGCTGCTTATGTTGCCGGCCATCACTTCGCGACTTTCCAGCTGACGGACGAGGGCATCGATGCGCCGGTTCAGGCGCTGGATGCAGCCTTGAAGGTAGAGGGCGTGGCGCCGGATCGCTTTCGCCCGCTCAGGGCAGGCGAAGTCTTTGATGTTCCGGTTGGTTGAGGGGCGCCAAATATTCCCTTCTCCCCTTGGGGAGAAGGTGGCCCGAAGGGTCGGATGAAGGGGGTAAATCGCCTCGAATTCATTGGGTTCAGTGCCCTCGGGCAAGCCCCCTCATCCGCCTGTCGGCACCTTCTCCCCAAGGGGGGAAGGGGTTGCGTCGCGGGTCGCCGCACCTTACTCTTTGATCTCAGGCTCAACCAGTTTCGCCAGATTGATCAGCGATTCCTGCCAGCCGAGATAGCAGGCTTCCGGCGGAATGACATCGGGGATGCCCGCCTGGGTGATGTTGACCTCGGTTCCGACCAGGACCTTTTTCAAGGTGACGGTCACTTCCATCTCGCCGGGCAGGTTCGGGTCGTCGAACTTGTCGGTGTAGCGCACCAGCTCGCCCGGGATCAGCTCGCGGAAATCGCCGCCAAAGGCATGGCTTTCGCCCGTCGTGAAGTTGCGGAACGACATCTTGAACGTGCCGCCGACTTTTCCTTCGAAGTGATGCACGCTGCAGGCAAAGCCATTCGGCGGCAGCCACTTGGCAAGTGCATCCGCTTCGATGAATGCCCGATAGACTTTTTCCGGGCTGGTCGCCAGGACGCGGTGCAGGCGTATGGTATTCGGCATGGTCATAATCCCTATGGTTTTACGGAGTGGACGAGCCTAGGACGTGCGGGATTTCGGCAATCCGACACCCAAATGATTTTTTCTTAACATGAATTGCGTCAAGGCTCACCGACGGGATTTTCGCTGCGGCGATTTCGGAGATTCAATCGAAGGGCGAGCCACCCGCCTCGCGGTTCGAGATGGCCCTGCGGGCCTCCTCACCATGAGGCTGATCTTCGTCCCTTTTTGTCGCGAGAATTGATCTCTTGTGTTGCTCTCACATTTATTCGTTGCGCTAAAGATTATGATTACGGTAGCGAGGCCAACTCCGCCTCATCCTGAGGCGCGAAGCCTCGAAGGATCGGGGCGGCCCGGATGGCCCCGGCCGATCTTGAAAGGTCCCGTCCTTCACGTCCCACTGGTAATTCCCCCGCAATTCCGCCATATACAGCTCGAAAACACGGACGGACATGGCATTATGAGCAATACGGTCGAATTCGCGAGGATGAACGGGCTTGGAAACAAGATCCTGGTCGTCGACATGCGCGGCCGCAAGGATGTGGTGACGGCGGCGGCGGCGGTTGCGCTCAATGCCGATCCAGCGACCCAGTTCGACCAGATCATGGCGATCCACGATCCGAAGATTGAGGGCACCGATGCCTGGATCGATATTCTGAACTGCGACGGCACGAAGGCGCAGGCCTGCGGCAATGGCACGCGCTGCGTCGTGCAGGCGCTGGCGGCCGAAACCGGCAGACACGTCTTCACCTTCCAGACCGTCGCCGGCATCCTGAATGCCAGGGAGCATGAGGACGGCACGATCTCGGTCGATATGGGCGCGCCGGTTTTTGACTGGGACAAGATCCCGCTTGCCGAGGAATTTGCCGATACCAGCCGCATCGAGCTGCAGATCGGGCCGATCGACAATCCGGTTCTGCATTCGCCCTCTGTGATGTCGATGGGCAATCCGCATGCGATTTTCTGGGTGGACAAGGACCCGATGTCCTTCGATCTCGATCGGTTCGGCCCGCTGCTCGAAAACCATCCGATGTTTCCCGAGCGTGCCAACATCACGCTGGCGCAAGTGCTTTCGCCGACGCTTGTGCGCACCCGCACCTGGGAGCGCGGCGCCGGCCTGACGCTTGCCTGCGGATCGGCTGCCTGTGCGACAGCCGTCAGCGCCGCGCGCACTGGCCGCACCGGCCGCAAAGTGATGATCGACGTCGCCTCTGCGCCCGCGCCGGCCAAGCTCACTATCGAATGGCTAGACAGTAACGATCATGTCGTCATGACCGGGCCTGCCGAATGGGAATGGTCCGGCACCGTCGATCCGGTCACTGGCAGCTTCTCGCGCGATCCGGAGCAGGGGGCTCAGGCGCGGTGAGCGGGGTCGAAGTCATTACCTTCGGCTGTCGTCTCAATACCTATGAATCCGAAGTGATGAGGGCCGAGGCGGAGAAAGCCGGGCTCAACAATGCTATTCTGGTCAATACCTGCGCCGTGACGAGCGAGGCCGTGCGCCAGGCGCGGCAGGCGATCCGCCGGGCGCGACGCGATAATCCGCATGCCCGCATCATCGTGACAGGCTGCGCGGCGCAGACCGAGAAGCAGACCTTCGCCGAAATGGCCGAAGTCGATGCCGTGCTCGGCAATGAGGAGAAGCTGAAAAGTGCCTCCTATCGCTCCCTGCCGGATTTCGGCGTTTCGGCCGAAGAGAAGCTGCGCGTCAACGACATCATGAGCGTGCGCGCGACCGCGCCGCAGATGATCCGCCATATCGATGGCCATGTGCGCGCCTTCATCCAGGTGCAGAATGGCTGCGACCATCGCTGCACCTTCTGCATCATCCCCTATGGCCGCGGCAACTCTCGCTCTGTGCCGATGGGCGCCGTCGTCGATCAGGCGCGCAATCTCACCGAAAGCGGCTATCGCGAGATCGTGCTGACCGGCGTCGATGCCACGAGTTATGGCTCCGACCTGGCGGGAACGCCGACGCTCGGCCTGCTTGCCAAGACGCTGCTGAAGCAGATCCCGGAGATCTGCCGGCTGCGGCTTTCCTCGATCGATAGCATCGAGGCCGATCAGCATCTGATGGATCTCATCGCCGACGAGCCGCGCTTCATGCCGCATCTGCATCTGTCGCTGCAGCATGGCGACGACATGATCCTCAAGCGCATGAAGCGGCGGCATTCGCGCGCCGACGCCATGCGTTTCATCGAGGATGTGCGTCGGCTCCGCCCCGAGACGAGCTTCGGCGCCGACATGATCGCCGGTTTCCCGACGGAGACCGAAGAAATGTTTGCAAATGCCGTTGGCCTGGCGCAAGAGGCCGGCATCGCGCATCTACATGTCTTCCCTTACAGCCCGCGCCCCGGCACGCCGGCCGCCCGGATGCCGCAGCTCGACCGCGGCCTGATCAAGGAACGCGCCGCCCGCCTGCGCGAGGCCGGACAAAGATTGCACCAGGCCCATCTCGACAACATGGTCGGTACGCGGCAATGGCTGCTTGTGGAGAATAACGGGCTGGCGCATACGGAAAACTTCACGCTTGTCGCCGCCCCCGGCCTTCGGCCGCGCGACCTTGTGCAGGTCGCAATCACCGGCCACAATGGCAAGCACCTCGACATGCAACTTCTGGCCGCCGACGCGGCCTAATGCTTCAACGGACACTTCATGGCGCTCGGTTTCATCAAAAAAGTCTTCACTTTCGGCCGCGAAAAGCCGGCTGAGGAGCAGGCGCCTGCGGAGGTAGTTAAGCCGGATGTTGCGGCGCCGGAGCAGGAAGCTCCTGTTGTGGATGCTTCAGCGGCGCCCGAGCTTGTCGAGCCTGCGTCACCCCCCTCTGTCCCTTCGGGACATCTCCCCCACAAGGGGGGAGATCGTTTGGAGGATGCCGCGCCTGTTCAGCAGGACCAGCAACCGGCTGAGCAAGAAGAAGTCGTTGTTTCGCATGAGGTTGAGGCTTCCGAGCTAGCCGCAGACAATGATGTTGATGCTCTACCGGAGCCAATTTCCGGCACTGAAGCTGATGTGACCTCAGAAGAAACCACCGTCGAACCGATCTCCCCCCTTGTGGGGGAGATGTCCGACAGGACAGAGGGGGGTGACGAAGGTGCGGCAGATACGGACCTAACGTCGAAAGACAGCGACACCGCCCCCAACCTCCCCAAGGGCTTCTCCACCTCTGCGCCCGCTCCCATCCCCGAAGCCCCAAAACAGAAACTCTCCTGGTTCCAGCGCCTGCGCGCCGGGCTTGCGCGCACTTCGTCGCAGCTGACCGGCCAGATCACGGCGCTCTTTACCAAGCGCAAGCTCGACGATCAGACGCTGCAGGATCTGGAGGATCTGCTGATCCAGGCGGATCTCGGCGTCGAAACGGCAATGCGCGTTACGGATACGCTCGCCTCGGAGCGCTACGGCAAGGATGTCACCGGCGAAGATGTCACGCGCATCATGGCGCAGGAGATCGCCAAGGTCTTGACGCCGGTCGCCAAGCCCTTGCAGCTCGATCTCAGCCACAAGCCGCATGTCATCCTCGTCGTCGGCGTCAACGGCACCGGCAAGACGACGACGATCGGCAAGCTGGCGGCCAAGCTTTCGGGTGCGGGGCTGAAGGTCATGGTGGCCGCCGGCGATACCTTCCGCGCCGCAGCCATCGAGCAGTTGAAGATCTGGGCCGATCGCACGAAATCGGAATTCATCGGGACCAAGCTCGGCGCGGATGCAGCCGGCCTTGCCTTCGATGCCTTCCAGCAGGCCAAGGCCAACAAGAGCGACGTGCTGATCATCGATACGGCCGGCCGCCTGCAGAACAAGGCAGAGCTGATGGCCGAGCTCGAGAAGATCGTGCGCGTGCTCGGCAAGCTCGATCCGGATGCGCCGCATACCGTGCTGCAGACGCTGGACGCGACCACCGGCCAGAATGCGCTGAACCAGGTGGAGATCTTCCGCAACGTTGCCGGCGTCAACGGGCTGATCATGACCAAGCTCGACGGCACGGCGCGGGGCGGCATCCTCGTCGCCATCTCCGCCAAGCATAAGCTGCCGGTCTATTTCATCGGCGTCGGCGAGGGTGTAGATGATCTCGAGCCGTTCGAGGCCGAGGATTTTGCCCATGCTATCGCCGGTACGGGAGCTGTAAACAGCCAATGAACGACAAGAATGAATTCGATGACAAGTTCGATGACAGGAAAAATGCCGCAATGACGACCAGCGACAGCGATCTCACCCCAAGTGCTGCCGATAAACACCACCCGATGCTGAAGCTGGTGCTGGAACTCGGGCCTTTGCTGGTGTTCTTCTTCGGCAATCTGCGCGGCGAATGGCTGGTGCAGCATTTTCCGCAATTGGCGACGCTCGGTGGTCCGCTCTTCGTGGCCACCGGCCTGTTCATGGCCGCGACGGTGATCTCGCTCGTCGTCTCGAAAGTCATGCTCGGCCATCTGCCGCTGATGCCCTTCGTCTCGGGCATCGTGGTGCTGATCTTCGGCGCGCTCGGCATCTACCTGCAGAACGAAACCTTCATCAAGATGAAGCCGACCATCGTCAACGCCCTGTTCGGCGTGGCGCTGCTCGGCGGCCTTGCTTTCGGAAAATCGCTGCTCGGATATGTCTTCAATGCCGCCTTCCAGCTGGATGCCGAGGGCTGGCGCAAGCTGACACTGCGCTGGGGCATTTTCTTTTTCGTTCTGGCCGTGCTCAACGAAGTCGTCTGGCGCGGCTCGAACTGGTATTACCTGCCCGACGCCAAGGCGGCGGACAATCTTTGGGTGAACTTCAAGGTGTGGGCCACGATGCCGATCACCATCCTTTTCACCCTGTCGCAGATGCCGCTGATCATGAAGCACACGATCGAGCCTCCTACGGAAAGCGGGAAATGAGCGAAGCCATCGACGCCCAAAGCCGCTACCGGCGGCAGAGCTTCTGGTTCACCGCCTGTGCCGTCGTTCTGCTCGTGCAGATCGTCGCGGAATATATGATGGGTCGCGTGCCGATCTGCACCTGCGGCTATGTCAAGCTCTTCGAACCCGTCGTCAATTCCAGCGGCAATTCGCAGCATATTTCCGACTGGTACACGCCGTCGCACATCATCCACGGCTTCCTCTTTTTCGGGCTCACGCATCTGATCATGCGCGGCAAGCCGCTGTCGATGCGGCTCTTCGCTGCCATGCTGATCGAATCCGGCTGGGAGCTTCTGGAAAACTCTCCCATCATCATCAATCGCTACCGCGCGGCGACGATCTCGCTCGACTATGTCGGCGACAGCATCCTCAACTCGTCTATGGATGCGGTGTTCATGGTGGTCGGTTTCCTGTTCGCCTGGCGCGCGCCGGTGCTGGTGACGGTTGCCATCGCCATCTTCTTCGAGCTGCTCACGGGCTATTTGATCCGTGACAATCTCACGCTCAACGTGCTGATGCTGGTCTGGCCGGTCGATGCGATCAAGACGTGGCAGGGTGGGGTTTAGTTTTTACCCTCGCCCCATCGGGGAGAGGGTGGCGCGATGGCGCCGGGTGAGGGGGCGTTACCGGGAAAATGCCTTTGGCTTGTTGCTCAGGCCCGTCGCTGCTTCGCTTCTCGGCCCCCTCATCCGCCCTTCGGGCACCTTCTCCCCGAGGGGAGAAGGGATCAAGACGCCGATTTCCCCTGCGCCTTCGCTATCGCCGGATAGAGCCCTTCCTTCAGGCTGGTCGGCGTGAAGGGGCCGACCTGTTTGTAGAGGATCGTGCCGTCGGGGGAGACGAGGTAGGATTCCGGAATGCCGTAGACGCCCCAGTCGATGGCCGCCGAGCCGTTCGGGTCGATGCCGATGGCGTTATAGGGATTGCCGAGTTCGCCGAGGAAGCGCAGCGCGTTCTCGTTCGTGTCCTTGTAATTGATGGCCACGATGTTGAGCTCACCGTTCTTGGCGAGCTCCTTCAGCACCGGATGCTCGTCGCGGCAGGGAAGGCACCAGGAGGCGAAGACATTGACCAGCGTCAGCTTGCCCTTGATGGCATCATCGGTCAGCGCTTGAAGGCTGGAGCCTGCAAGCGGCGGCAGGGCCAGCTTCGGCGCCTTGGTGCCGATCAGGGCCGAGGGGATGGCGGAGATATCGGTGCCGTGCACTTCCTGATCATACATGACCTTGCCAACGGCAAAGGCGATGCAGGCAAAGACGATGAGCGGGATCAGCGCCAGTAGATAGCGCGCGGTGCCGCTCGATTTCACGCCATTCTTGTTGTCGGCATCCGCAGTCATTTCGCGTCGCCCTCGGGCGTATGCTGCGAGCGGCGGCGGATGCCGGAGGCTTCGAGCGCTGCCAGTTCGCGGCGGCGCAGGCGGCCGTCGATCCAGGTCCAGGCGATGACGGCGAGGATCATGATCGCGGTAAAGCCATAGGAGCCGTAAACGTAGAAGGGATGCGTCATGCTATTCCTCCCGGCTTGCCATGCGCGCGGCGATGCGGCGCTGCGCGGCGATGCGGCGGCGCCAGATCTCGTTGCGGATCGCCATCAGGTGCAGCGTGAAGAACAGCACGGTGAAGGCGAGCGCCATGATGAAAAGCGGCCGGAGGAATTCCGCGTCGATGGCCGGGCCGTCCATGCGCATGATGCTTTCCGGCTGATGCAGTGTGTTCCACCAGTCGACGGAGAACTTGATGATCGGAATGTTAATGAAGCCGACCAGCGTCAGGATCGAGGCGACACGGGCGGCCTTGGACGGATCGTCCATGGCGCGGTTCAGCGCGATCAGGCCGAGATACATCAGGAACAGGATGAAGACCGAGGTCAGGCGCGCATCCCAGACCCAATAGGTGCCCCACATCGGCTTGCCCCAGAGCGAGCCGGTGACCAGCGCGATCAGCGTGAAGGCGGCGCCGAGCGGGGCGGCGGTCTTGCCGGCGACATCGGCCAGCGGATGACGCCAGACCAGCGTGCCGATCGCCGACATGCTCATGATCGTGTAGCACATCATCGAAAGCCAGGCGGCGGGTACGTGAATATACATGATGCGGACGGTATCGCCCTGCTGGTAATCGCCCTCGGTCGTAAAGGACAGATAGAGGCCGATCGCGAAGAGCGCGGCCGAGACGATGGCCAGCCAGGGAATGAGACGCGCCGAAAACGCCAGAAACCGCGTGGGGTTGGCGAGGTCGGAAAATCGGCTGATCGCAGGGCTGATATCGCTCATGCGGCTTGTTTAACCCGATATGGCTTTTGCGGCAATCGACAGCATTGTCTCAGATCGACGAAACAGTATCTCATCGAGATCAATCTGTCGTGTTGCGCAGCGCAAGCGCTGCGGCGGCCGGTCCGATGACAGCGAAGAATAAGGTCAGCGCGATCAGGATCAGGAAAGGTGGCAGGAAGGGCTGCGGCCCTTCGACGGCGGCATAGGTGGCGCTGACGCCGAAAATCAGCACGGGAATGGTGAGCGGCAGCACCAGAATGGAAACCAGCAGCCCGCCGCGCGGCAGCGCCACGGCGACGGCGGCACCGACCGCGCCGATGAAAGTGATCGCCGGCGAGCCGACGAGCAGGGTCAGCGCCGTGGCAGCAATCGCCGTCTCGTTCATATTCATGAAGAGGCCGAGAAGCGGCGAGGCGATGACGAGCGGCAGGCCGGTCGCCACCCAATGCGCCGTGCATTTGATGAAGACCGTGAGGACCAGCGGCGTTTCCTGCATGACGAGCAGATCGAGCGAGCCGTCGTCGCGCTCGGCCTGGAACAGCCGGTCGAGGCCGAGAAGGCTCGCGAGCAGCGCGCCGATCCAGACGATGGCCGGGCCGATGCGTGAGAGAAGCTTGAGATCCGGGCCGACGCCGAAGGGAATGACGGCGACGACGGTGAGGAAAAAGAGGATGCCGATCAAAGCCCCGCCACCGGCGCGCACCGAAAGTCTGAGGTCGCGGAGGAAGAGGGCGGTCATGGACGGTGACTTTCAAAGTGGAGGGAGAGAGCGCCTTTCGCTCGGCTCAAGGCGCGAGAAGCGTTTGCTTCTCGCCACCCCCCTCTGCCCCTTTGGGGCATCTCCCCCACAAGGGGGGAGATCGGAAGCTCGCTGCTCGCTCGAAGCCACGCAACGGCTTCCGGTACTCGCAGACAATATTGAAGTTGCTTATGGCACGTAGCCGCCGCCCACGATCTCCCCCCTTGTGGGGGAGATGTCACGATAGTGACAGAGGGGGGTAATTCATCGCTTAGCGATGAGCCTCGCCTGAAAGAGATGTTATGAAGGTGCGCAGCACGAGGGGGGTATCGACTGTCTCTTATACACATCT
>NZ_JBNDIC010000028.1:0-85277 GCF_056755475.1 Rhizobium sp. KNZ2-6A
TCCCCAAACCCCCTCACTCACCCCGGCAAACCCCGTCATACGCATTTCCTGCGCATTCTCCAAGCCCAGCGGCTGGTGCGTGGCCGCAAGAACGATGCCGCCATTCTTCTGATGCGTTGTGATCAGTTCCGCAAACAGCCGGTCAGCGGAGCTGTCCAGCGCTGCCGTCGGCTCGTCGAGGATCCAGATCTGGCGGTGGGCGACCAAAAGTTTGGCGAAAGCGATTCGCCGCTGCTGGCCGGCGGAGAGGTAGCCGAAGGGCAGGTGGGTGATGCCGGCGAGCCCGACGGCGTCTGCAGCTTCATCGACATCCAGGCCGAAACCTCCCACCATGTTGCCGAGGAAGGTTTTCCAAAAGGTCAGGTTTTCAGCGACGGTCAGCTCGGATTTCATCGCATTGCGGTGGCCGAGATAGTGGCTGGCTTCGCCCGCCGGATGGTCCGATTCGCCGGCCTTTCCGGTGAATGTGACGCGACCTTTTTCGGGCCTCAGAAGGCCGGCCACAACTCGCAGAAGCGTTGATTTTCCAGAGCCGTTGCGCCCGGTCAGAATAAGGGCTTCGCCGCCAGCCAAGCTGAGGGAAACATTCGAGAAAATCAGGTCCTCACCCCGCCTTGCCGCCAGATTTTCAGCGCTTAGATGCATTCGCTCAGGCTTTCCCCGTTGTCGTTGCCGCAGCGCGCAAAAAATTGTCCAAATTTGCGCTTTGTCACTCTGGCAAGTCTTTACGAAATTATCTATAAGACCTGCAACCACGCCAGCGGTCGGCGTGAATTTCATCCTTGCGCCGAACATAAGGTTTTCTGCCTTACGTGCGGACAGCGGAAATGGCCGCACCCGCATCCTGATGTGCATAAAGTGCATAGGCGTTCGCACGACTGTGTTGGCTATCAGAAACGGGGTATCTCGTGTCTAAATCTCTTGACAGTTTCAATTGTCGTTCCACGCTGACCGTGGGCGGGAAAGACTATGTTTATTTCAGCCTTCCCAAGGCTGAGACCAATGGTCTGCCCGGCGTTTCCAAGCTGCCTTATTCCATGAAGGTGCTTCTGGAAAACCTGCTGCGTTTTGAAGACGGGCAGTCGGTCACCAAGGACCATATCCTTGCCGTCGCCGAATGGCTGACCAACAAGGGCACCGTCGAGAACGAAATCGCCTATCGCCCGGCGCGCGTGCTGATGCAGGACTTCACCGGTGTTCCCGCCGTTGTCGACCTTGCCGCCATGCGCGACGCGATGGTCTCCCTCGGCGGCGATCCGGAAAAGATCAATCCGCTCGTTCCCGTCGATCTCGTCATCGACCACTCCGTCATCGTCGACGAATTCGGCACGCCACAGGCTTTCGCCAAGAACGTCGAGCTGGAATACCAGCGCAACGGCGAGCGCTACCGCTTCCTGAAGTGGGGCCAGCAGGCATTCAAGAATTTCCGCGTCGTTCCCCCCGGCACCGGCATCTGTCACCAGGTGAACCTCGAATATCTCGGCCAGACCGTCTGGACGAAGGAAGAGGACGGCGAAACGATCGCCTATCCCGATACCTGCGTCGGTACCGACAGCCACACGACCATGATCAACGGCCTCGGCGTTCTCGGCTGGGGTGTCGGCGGTATCGAAGCGGAAGCCGCCATGCTCGGCCAGCCGGTCTCCATGCTGCTGCCCGAGGTCATCGGCTTCAGGCTGACCGGCAAGCTCAAGGAAGGCGTCACCGCGACCGACCTCGTGCTGACCGTGGTACAGATGCTGCGCAAGAAGGGCGTCGTTTCCAAGTTCGTCGAATTCTTCGGCCCCGGCCTCGACAACATGCCGCTCGCCGACCGCGCCACCATCGGCAACATGGGTCCGGAATACGGCGCGACCTGCGGCTTCTTCCCGGTCGACAAGGAAACGCTGAACTATCTCAACATGTCCGGCCGCGCCAAGGACCGTATCGCGCTCGTCGAAGCCTATTCGAAGGCTCAAGGCATGTGGCGTGACAATGACGGTTCCGACCTCGTCTTCACCGACACGCTGGAACTCGACCTTAACGACGTCGTGCCGTCGATGGCTGGCCCGAAGCGCCCGGAAGGCCGTATCGCGCTGGAAAACATCGCTTCCGGCTTCGCCACCTCGCTGGACACCGAATACAAGAAGCCCGGCCAGCTCTCCAACCGCTATGCGGTCGAAGGCACGGATTTCGATATCGGCCATGGTGACGTTGCCATCGCCGCCATCACCTCCTGCACCAACACCTCCAACCCGTCGGTGCTGATCGCTGCCGGCCTTCTTGCCCGTAACGCCGTTGCCAAGGGCCTGAAAACCAAGCCGTGGGTCAAGACCTCGCTCGCGCCGGGATCGCAGGTCGTCGGCGAATATCTTGCCAAGTCCGGCCTGCAGGCCGATCTCGACAAGCTCGGCTTCAACCTGGTCGGCTTCGGCTGCACCACCTGCATCGGCAATTCCGGCCCGCTGCCGGCGCCGATCTCGAAGACGATCAACGACAAGGGCCTGATCGTATCGGGCGTTCTCTCCGGCAACCGCAACTTCGAGGGCCGCATCTCGCCCGACGTTCAGGCGAACTACCTGGCTTCGCCGCCGCTGGTCGTCGCCTACGCGCTCGCCGGCTCGGTGCAGCTCGACCTGACGAAGGAGCCGATCGGTGAAGACCAGAACGGCAAGCCCGTTTACCTGAAGGACATCTGGCCGACCTCGCAGGAAGTACAGGAATTCATCCTGAAATACGTCACCCGCGAGCTCTACGAGAGCAAGTATGCCGACGTCTTCAAGGGCGACGCCAACTGGCAGGCCGTGCAGGTCCCTCCGGGCCAGACCTATACCTGGGACGACAACTCGACCTATGTGCAGAACCCGCCTTACTTCGTGGGCATGGGCAAGACCGGCGCCGGCGTTTCCGACATCAAGGGCGCCCGCGTTCTCGGCCTCTTCGGGGACAAGATCACCACCGACCACATTTCCCCGGCCGGTTCGATCAAGGCTGCCTCGCCGGCCGGCTCCTACCTCATCGGCCATGGCGTCGGTGTTGCAGACTTCAACCAGTACGGCACGCGCCGCGGCAACCATGAAGTCATGATGCGCGGCACCTTTGCCAACATCCGCATCCGCAACCACATGCTCGGCCCGAACGGCAAGGAAGGTGGCTACACCATCCATTATCCGTCCAAGGAAGAGACGTCGATCTACGATGCGGCCATGCAGTACAAGGCCGAGGGCGTTCCGCTCGTCATCTTCGCAGGCGTCGAATACGGCAACGGCTCGTCGCGCGACTGGGCTGCCAAGGGCACGAACCTGCTCGGCGTCCGCGCCGTCGTCGCCCAGTCCTTCGAGCGTATCCACCGCTCGAACCTGGTTGGCATGGGCGTCATCCCCTTCGTCTTCGAGGAAGGCACCACCTGGGCGAGCCTCGGTCTGAAGGGCGATGAGCTCGTGACCATCGAAGGCCTGGAACACATCAAGCCGCGCGAGCGCAAGATCGCCAAGATCACCTATGGCGACGGCACGGTGAAGGATGTTCCGATCATCTGCCGCATCGATACGCTGGATGAGGTCGTCTACGTCAACAATGGCGGCATCCTGCAGACCGTTCTGCGCGATCTCGCCGCCTGATAGGCGTCCGAACTACTCTTGCACGCCGCCGGGAAAGTCTCCCGGCGGCGTCTTGTTTTTCACGGTGATGTGTACGGCATCTCCTCCGCCGGGCGTCAGCCTCACCCCATCGTGACTTTGCGTCATCGCGTTAAGCTATTATCTCTTGTTTCAGATTTTTCGGGCTTGATGTGGCCTGGTCGCCCCAAGAAGCGCGAGTTTTGCAGAGCCCGTATAGGCAGACGGCGCTCGAGATTGGATGCAGAGGTAGAGATAGAAATGCGCCTTCGATTTTCGGTTCCACTTCTGGCAGGCATCGCGCTCGCAAGTTCGCTGCATGCGCAGGAGGCATCGAAGATCAAGGGCGTCGTTGAGCTCTTCACCTCGCAGGGCTGTGCCTCTTGTCCGCCTGCCGACGCGGCGTTCCGCAAGCTGATCCGCCAGGGCAATGTCGTCGCGCTCGCTTATCATGTCGACTATTGGAACTATCTCGGCTGGAACGACACCATGGCGTCCAAGGACAATACGGCGCGCCAATATGCCTATGCCCGCACGATGGGGCGCAGCGGAGTCTATACGCCGCAGGCGATCGTCAATGGCAGGGACCATATGAACGGTGCCGATCTCGACGCCATCAATGTCAAGCTCGACGATTTCCAGCGCCACGGCGAGGGGCTGATCGTTCCGGTGAACGCCGCCACGAAGGGCGACGAACTCGAGATCAAGATCGGCGCCGGTGAGGGCAGGGCCAATGTGGTCGTCGTCTATTTCGACAAGGAGCAGATGGTGGCGCCGAAAGGCGGTGAAAACACCGGCCAGCAGATCGCCTATATGCATGCCGTATCGGACGTCGAGACCGTGGGCATGTGGGATGGCAAGGCCATGAGCCTGGTACTGCCCTCCACCGTGCTTGATAAGGCCGGCCGAAGAGGTCTTGCCGTCCTTCTGCAATCGTCGACGCCTTCGGGCGATCCGGCCGCCATTCTTGGAGCAACGGTTCTGACCATCGGCTCGGACGGCTGAGCGGCTTTTCTGAATTTCGGCTCGCGCCGAAAAGATTCCCTATTTTGGCTCACGCCAAAAAGGGGGGATGCCCGGCGAGGACGCATTCGGGGCTGGGGTTTAATCGATGCGCCCCGGCCGGGCCGTTTGACGCGGCGGCGCCAAACGGCTCCTATACTTCCTGTAAATTGGGCGTCGTTTTGTCTGAAATGCGGCGCTGCCGAGATGCTTTCGGGCACGGGAAAGAAATTGTGAGCGATCAGCCGTCTTGCAATTTGGTGTGGCTGAGGCAAACTGTCATTCTCCTGTCATGAGATAGCCCTTGGGGGATTGATGACTGATCAGCCGGATTTGCGACACGGCGAACACCGTTCCGCCGATACTAATTCCTCCGTCGTCGTCGATCTCAGAGAATACAAACAAAGCAAGGATCCGCTACCGGTGACCTTCCATCGCCGGGAGCTGGACGCGATCTTATGGATCTACGGCCGCATGGTCGGCGAAGGCGAATGGCGCGACTACGCCATCGACCATCTGAAGGAGAAGGCGGTTTTCTCTGTCTTCAAGCGCTCCGGCGAGATGCCGCTCTTCCGCATCGAAAAGAATCCGAAGCTTGCCGCCAAGCAGGGCGCGTTTTCCGTGGTTAACACCAACGGCATGATCCTGAAGCGCGGCCACGAGGTGCAGCAGGTTCTTAAGGTGTTCGATAAGCAGCTGAAGCTGGTGGAGAAATAGTTTCGACGGTGTGAGGATAGTGCGCACCCCCCTCTGTCACTTCGTGACATCTCCCCCACAAGGGGGGAGATTGTTAGCTCGCAACACGCTCCCGCCTCAAGCGAACATCGAATCCGCTGAAAATGCAGCCTATTGTTTAACGGGTAACCAGTCCCGAGCTCCCAACGATCTCCCCCCTTGTGGGGGAGATGTCACGAAGTGACAGAGGGGGTATTCGAGACTCGATCAGTAGGTAGATCTTACTCCCCAAACAACGTCCCAGGATAAACCGACGGATCCGGATCGGTGCCGTTGCCCTCGCCCAAGGCCTTCTGCATCAGCATGGTATCCAGCCATCGGCCGTGCTTGTAGCCGGTGCCTTTCAAGAGGCCGCTTTCGGTGAAGCCTGCGGCGCGATGTACGGCGACGGAGGCGGGATGGGCGCCGCCGATGACGGCGATCATCTGGCGGAAGCCGAGAGCTTCGCAGCGTTCGACGAGCGCATCGAGCAGCAGCCTGCCGACGCCGCGCCCACGGGCCTCGGGCGCCAGATAGATCGAATCCTCCACCATCCAGCGATAGGCCGGCCGCGTACGGAACGATGAGGCATAGGCATAGCCGAGGAACGCGCCGGTTTCGTCTTCTGCGGCGATATAGGGATAGCCCTTTTCACGGATTGCCTGGAAGCGGCCTGCCATCTCCTCCTGGCTCGGCGGCGTGATCTCATAGCTCGCCGTGCCGTTCAATACGGAATCCCGATAGATGGCGGTGATGTGGGGGAGGTCGTCTGTGGTAGCGCTGCGAAGGCTGACGGACATTGCTTCTATTGCCTGATCTGCTTGATATGACCGTCGGTATCAAATCGCAGGGCCGACCGCCAGGCAAATAAAAAAGGCGGCCGAAGCCGCCTTTCCGTTGCTCATTTCATGCGCTGCGATTAACGGCGGTTGCCCATAAACTGCAGCAGGAACATGAACAGGTTGATGAAGTCCAGGTAGAGCGACAGGGCGCCCATGATGGCCTTGCGGCCGGCCACGGTCGCATCATCGGCGGTATAGTACATTTCCTTGATCCGCTGCGTATCGTAGGCGGTGAGGCCTGCGAAGATCAGGACACCGATCACGGAGATGGCGAACTGCAGGGCGGACGAAGCCAGGAAGATGTTGACTAGCGTCGCGATGATCAGGCCGAAGAGACCCATCATCAGGAACGAGCCCATCGCGGACAGATCACGCTTGGTCGTGTAGCCGTAGAGCGACAGCGCGCCGAAGGAGGCGGCGGTCACGAAGAAGGTCTGCACGACGCTCTGGCCGGTGTAGATGATGAAGATCGACGACAGCGACAGGCCCACCAGCGCGGCGTAGACCCAGAAGGTCGTCGTCGCGGCAGCCACGCTCATGCGGTTGATCCTGAAGCTCAGGAAGAAGACCATTGCCAGCGGGGCGAGAATGACAACCCACTTCAGCGGGCTGAGATAGATCGCCTGGCCGAAGGCCGTGATCTGTCCGTTTGCAAAGGCGAGCGAGAAGGAGAGATAGGCGGCAACACCCGTGATCGCCAGACCCAGCGCCATCAGGTTATAGACCTTGAGCATGTAAGCTCGAAGGCCCTCGTCTATCATCGCACCGGATTGCGCGCCGCTCTGCGCCCGGTTTTGGTAATTGCGGAAGTCAGCCATGTTTTCCTCTTTCAAGCTCCGATGTGAGTACGGTGTCGGGTCTTTCAAGCCCAGGCGCCGCTGCGGAGCTCCAGCATGCCTGCACAGAATATGAGGCTTTCGGGCCTCATACACAAGGGTCCAGCGATCCGGCGCATGTTAAATCGATGTAATATCGAGCCGTTTTGCCGGCTCCCGGTTCATCTTGGTAATGAATCAGAGCTCGCGCAGAACGGGCGCTGCTTTCTGACCGAGGATGCGCCAGGTACCGATCAGGCCGATACCAACAGTCAGCACCAGGGCGATGATCAGCGTCGAGAAGGCGACGTCCGGCAGGAAGGCAGACGGCAGGCGCATGATGCGGCTGACGATATACCAGGCGGATGCTGAACCCGCGATCAGCGCGAAGACGGCGGTTGCCGCGCCCAGGATCAGGTATTCGTAGCTGAAAGCGCGGATCAGCGTCGCACGCGTCGCGCCGAGCGTCTTGAGGATGACGGCATCATGGGTGCGGGCGCGGTTGCCGGCCGCGAGCGCACCTGCCAGCACCAGCACGGACGCGATGAGCGCGACCGAGGCGGCGGAGCGGATAGCGGTGGCGAGCTGCCCCACAAGCGTATTGACGACATCGAGCGCGTCCTTGACGCGAACGCTTGTTATGGTCGGGTAGGCATTGGTGACCTTCCGGAGGATCGCCGCTTCCTGAGCGGAGGTGGCGGACGTATCGGTCAGCGTTGCCAACCAGGCGTGCGGCGCGCCCCTGAAGGTATTGGGCGAGAAGATCATCACGAAATTGATCGACAGCGATTGCCATTGAACCTTGCGGAAGCTGGCGATCTTCGCGGTGACGTTGCGGCCGAGCACGTTGACGGTGACCTTGTCGCCGAGCTTCAGGCCGAGCGCCTTGCCCTCCTCTTCGGAAAAAGAGACCAGCGGTTCGCCGCTATAGTCCTTGTCCCACCATTTGCCTTCCGTGACCGAGGCGTTTTCCGGCACTGTATCGGCATAGGTGATGCCGCGATCGCCGCGCAGGACCCATTGACCTGCGGCCGGCACCTTCATCTTGGTGACATCCTCGCCATTGAAGGCGACGATGCGGCCACGCAGCATCGGCGCCTCGACGAGCTTGCCCTTCGGATCCTCGGCGAGCATGATCTTGCGGAAGCCTTCCAGTTCCGGCCCCTGAATATCGACGAAGAAGAAATTCGGCGCCTGTTCGCTCATGCGGCCCGTCAATTCCTGCCGCATGTTGCCGTCGATCAGTGTCAGGGTCACCAGCAGCGCCAGGCCAAGGCCGAGCGACAGCACGACGGATGAGGTCAGCGCGCCCGGCCGGTGGATATTGCCGATCGCGAGGCGCAAAGCGGGCGAGCGCACGCGCGGGCTGCGGCGGGCAAGCCAGGAGAGCGCGGCGGCGACAGCGCGCAGGATGACGAAGGCGACGGCGATGGAGACGACGAAGACGATGGCGATGAAGCGATCATAGGCGGTGATGATCGCGAGCGCCGCAAGTGCCGCCATCAGCAGGCCGGCGGCCAGCAGATAGGGCCAGCCGGGCAGGCGGCGTGCTTCGAAGCCCTGTTCACGGAACAACGCGGTTGCCGGCACCTCGCGGGCATGGCCGAGCGGCGGAATGGCGAAGGCAAGCGTCGTCAGCAAGCCGAAGGCGGCGGCGAGTATCAGCGCGCCGGGATAAAGCCTCGGTGTGGTTGAAATGGGCAGGAATTCGGCCATGAACTTCGACGCGATCATGGGAGCGATGGCGCCAAGAACGAGACCGGCGGCGATGCCGGCCAGTGCAATGACGGCGATCTGGATGAGATAGATCAGCACCACGACGAAGGCCGGAGCGCCCAGGCATTTGAAGGTGGCGATGGTGCTGCGCTTCGAATCGAGGAAAGCGCGGACGGCATTGGCAACGCCGACGCCGCCGACGATGAGAGCCGCCAGACCGACGAGCGTCAGGAACTGCGAGAAACGTGTGATGTTGTCGGCAAGCTGCGGCGCGGCGCGGTCGCTGCTGCGGATCGACCAGCCCGCCTGCGGGAAGGCGGCATTGGCGCGGTCACCGAGATTGCGGATGCCAGCCGCCGGATTGTCCATGCGGATCCGATAGGCCTGCTCGACGAGGCTGCCTGTCGTGATCAGGCCGGAAGCGATCAGGGCATCGCGGCTGGTGAGCAGGCGTGGCGCGAAGCCGAAGCCTTCGGAGACGGCATCCGGCTCGCTCTCAACGGTTCCGGTGATGCGCAGCTTGGTGTGACCCAACAGCAGGGCATCGCCGATCTTGAGGTTCAGGCGTTCGAGCAGCAGGGGGGCGACGATGGCGCCATAGGTGCCATCCTTGGCAGCCAATAGCGTTGGGAGCGGCTGATTGGGTTCGGCCTCGAAGGTGCCGTAGAGCGGATAGGCATCGTCGACGGCCTTGACCTCGACCAGCGCCTGGTCCGAGCCGTCGGGCAGGCGCGCCATGGAGCGCAGTCCGGTGGAGCGGGAGACCTCGCCGAGGCTTTGGAGATAGGCGAATTCCTCCGGCGTCGCCTCCCGATTGCGCAGTTCGAACCGGGCATCGCCTGATAGCAGCGACTGCCCCTGCGTCGCGATGGCGTCAGTGATCGAACGGGATACGGAATTGACGGCGGCAATCGCGCTGGTGCCGAGCGCAATGCAGGCGAGGAAGATGTAGAAGCCGCCAAGGCCACCGCGCAATTCGCGCATGGCAAGGCGGAAAGCGAGCGTCAGGCGAAATCCCGCCGCGCTCATGCAATCGCTGCCTGGCTGGTGCGTGCGCGTGTACTGTCATTCTCGATTTCGCCGGAGCGGACGCGGATCTGGCGCGAGCAGCGGGCGGCAAGCGCCGGATCATGGGTGACGAGCAGCATGGTCGTGCCGCGCTCGGCCTGCTGGGCGAAGAGCAGGTCGGCGATCTGCCGCCCGGTATCGGTGTCGAGATTGCCTGTGGGTTCGTCGGCGATGAGGACGGCGGGCGAAGGGGCCAGCGCGCGGGCGATGGCGACGCGCTGCTGTTCGCCGCCGGAGAGCTGGCCGGGATAGTGGTTGAGCCGCTCGCCCAGCCCCACCGCTTCCAGCTCGCGCCGGGCGATGTCGAAGGCGTCGCGGACATTAGCAAGCTCCAACGGCACGGCGACGTTTTCCAGCGCCGTCATGTTGGCGATAAGATGGAAGGACTGGAAAACGATGCCGATATTGCGGCCGCGGAAATCGGCGATGCGGTCCTCGCTCAGGCTGTGCAGGGGTGTGTCACGGATCAGAAGTTCGCCGCTGTCGAGCTTTTCAAGGCCGGCCAACACCATCAGCAAGGTCGATTTGCCGGAGCCGGACGGGCCAACGATGCCGACGGCTTCGCCCTCCATGACCGTGAGGTCGATGCCCTTCAGCACATGGACTGACGCGGCGGCACTGCCGAGCGTCAAATCCGCCTTCTTCAGCTCGATGATGGTTTTTGCCAATGCGAACGCCCTATATATCAGTGAACATCAGAGATAATGGCGGGCGCGACTGGCCCGAGCAGCGAATTTAGGGAATGGATCATGGGTTTTAAAGTTGCTGCGCTTCACTTCGCTGTCATCACTTTCGGTCTTTTGTTTGGCGCGGTGGGCATTGCGCAGGCCCGGACGATCCAGCTGGTGGGCTTTGGCGACAGCCTGATGGCGGGTTACCAGCTGCCGCCCGGCGACGGATTTCCCGCCAAGCTGGAAGCCGCGCTGAAGGCCAAGGGACTGGATAACGCCGTTGCCGATGCCGGTGTCTCCGGCGATACGACCTCGGGCGGGCTCGCGCGCATCGACTGGTCGGTGCCCGATGGTACCGATGGCGTGATCCTCGAGCTCGGTGCCAATGACGCCCTGCGCGGCATTCCGCCGGAGCAGACGGAAAAGAACCTCGAGACGATGATCGAGCGGTTGAAGGGCAGAAAAATCCCGATCCTTCTCGTCGGTATGCTGGCTCCGCCGAATATGGGGCCTGACTACGCCGACAAATTCAACCCGATCTACAAGCGTCTTGCCGACAAATACCAGCTTGCGCTCTATCCGTTTTTCCTCGACGGCGTCGCCACGCATGCGGATCTGCAGCTCGCCGATGGTATGCATCCGAGCTCCAAGGGCGTGGATGTGATGATCGAGCATATGTTGCCGGCTGTTATCAGTTTTGTAGGGACGATTGACGCAGGTGCGAAATAGGTGCTTGCACCGACTGCAAATGCGTGATTCCCTACCTGTACCTGCAAGAGATTCGGGGAGTGCTCGTCATGCCGAGACTTTTTACCGCCCTCGAAATTCCGCGCAATGCGGCCATGAGCCTGTCATTGTTGCGCGGTGGTCTCCCGGGAGCCAGGTGGATCGACGTTGAAAATTATCACATCACTCTGCGCTTCATCGGCGATGTCGATGGCCGCACTGCCGATGAGATCGTCGACCGGCTGGACCGGATAGATCGACCTGAATTCCAGCTTCGGCTGGAGGGCATCGGTTCCTTCGGCTCCAAGAAGCCGCACTCGGTGTGGGCCGGTGTCTCGCAGACACCGGACATGCACGCGCTGCAAGGCGAGATCGAACGCATCTGCCAGCGCATCGGCCTGCAGCCCGATCCCCGCAAGTTCACGCCGCATGTTACGCTTGCCAGGTTGAAATCCTCGCGGGTCGACGATGTCGTGCACTATCTCTCCGGTCGCGGCAACTTCTATACTCAGCCGTTCACGGTGGGGCGCTTCGTGCTTCTCTCGTCGCGCGAATCGGTCGGCGGCGGGCCTTATCTCACCGAAGAGATATTCCCGCTTCACGAGCCGCGCAGCACCTTCCCGGCCTTGGGCAATAATGCGCCGCAGCCCGCCAAGAGCATGGTGTAAACCGTCTCGAAATCCTCGCGGTCGCCATAGTAGGGATCGGGAATGTCCCTGTTGTGGCCGAGCGCAAGGGCATTGAAGAGATGCAGTTTGCCTAGCGCATCGGCGGGTGCCGTCTTGCGCAAGTTCTTCAAATTGTCTTGATCCATTGCCAGGATCAGATCGAACCTGCCGAAATCGGCAGGTTCGATACGCCGGGCGCGCTGGCGTGAAATATCGATTCCGTGACCGGCCGCGACGGCGATCGAGCGCCGATCCGGTCGTTGGCCCTGATGCCAGCCGCCGGTGCCGGCGGAATCGATGTCGAATTCAGCCGCACGGCCCGCCTTGCCCGCCAGATGCCTGAATATGCCTTCGGCGAGGGGTGACCGGCAGATATTGCCGGCGCAGACGAAAAGAATCCTGTGACGATCCATGCTATCGTTTCACCGCTAGAGCTTTACTGCTTTTCTTCGAAACGCGAAAAAGCTCTATCCTTTGTTGTTACGCAATTCCGGACGGAAAACCGCTTCGCACTTTTCCTGGAATTGCTCTGAGAGGAGTAGTTTGCCATGAAATACGAGAAGCTGGACCGGACGGCAATCGATGAAAATCTTGCGGAACTTGTAGGCTGGGCGCTTGCGGACGACGGCCTTTCGATTTCGAAGACCTTCAAATTCCGCAGTTTCGTCGAGGCCTTTGGCTTCATGACGGAAGCCGCCCTTGCCGCGGAAAAATTCAACCATCACCCGGAATGGTTCAACGTCTATTCCCGGGTCGAGGTGAGACTGACGACGCACGATGTCGGCGGCCTGACCGACCATGACGTCAAGCTGGCCAAGGCGATGGAAAAGGCTGCGGCGCGCCGGCTCGATTGAATCGCGGCAAGCGATCACCATATGTTTACCCGGCCCGGGCGACGGGCCTCGCTAGAGGTGAATGGAATGGATGACATCAAGTATGGGGAAATCCTGATGCCTGGTGACGAAGAGACCCAAAAAGAGCAGGAGAAATCGGTGCGCGGCAAATTCTGGCCGACCTTGCGGAAGGCAGCTCGCCATATTCCCTTTTCCCGCGACGTCGTGGCCGCCTTCTATTGTGCCTTCGACCCGCAGACGCCGACGCGTGTTCGCGGCATCCTGCTGGCGGCGCTCGGCTATTTTGTCATGCCCGTCGATATTATCCCCGATTTCTTTGCCGTCATCGGCTTTTCCGATGATGTCGCGGTGCTGACGCTCGCTTTCAGCATGATCAGGGGCCATATCCGCCAGGAACATTACGACGCCGCCGACCGCGCGCTGGAGAACGAGCCAGAAGCTGTCAAGACGGCCTGACGCTCGTTTTGCGGAGCCGATCTGAATTCTTTCGGGTTTCCAGAGATTTATGAGAGCTGCCTGATTTTAGCGAGGTCAAATTCTTGCCCGAATCTTTCTGTCTTAAATCGAACCTGCAGGGTGGTACTTCACCATCCGGGTTTTCCAATTCCTTCTGATGCGTTTCAAGCTTTGCGCGATAACTGGATTGAAATGGCACGGAGCCGGTGGCGGCAGCGCTCCGTTGACGGTTTGGTAACCTGAATAAAGTCAAAATAAGGCAGCTCACGAGCACAGGCGTGCGTCAATCGAATCGCCATGAGCTCTGGATCGCAAGAAATCGGCAGGAAACCATGTTTGTAAAAAGCTTCGCAATCGCCCTCTCGCTCGTTCTGGCCGGAACCGGCATCGCGTCCGCGCAGACCAAGAAGCAGAAGCAGACGCAGCCGGCACCAGCGGCGACAGCGGCCGCGCCGGCAGCTCCCACGCGCATTCAGCAATTCGACGCCTGGGGCGCTTATTCCTACCAGTCCGCCGGCGGCAAGGTGTGCTACGTTCTCTCGGTGCCCACAGCGAAGGCGCCGACGACGGGCATCGACCATGGCGACAATTTCTTCATCGTGTCGCAGCGCCCGGGCCAGAATATTTCCTATGAGCCGCAGGCGATGATGGGCTATCCTCTCAAGGAGAATTCCAAGGTCAACGTCATCATCGACAACAAGACCTTCGTGATGTTCACCAAGGACAAGGCCGCCTGGGTCGAAAATGCCGCGCAGGAGCCGGCTCTGGTAGCCGCCCTGAAATCGGGCCATTCGCTGAAGGTTTCGGCGACCTCGAAGAAGGGCACGGCAACCTCCTACACCTATTCGCTGAAGGGCGTCAGCGCTGCTCTCAAGCAGGTCGAAAACTGCAAGTAAGATCGAAGGCCGATGGATCACGGAAACGTGATTGCTCTAACGCCGCGACCGCAATGACAAGGCCGGCCATATCGACCGGCCTTTTGCTTTTTAGGGCCAAACTTCGCTTTTTAGGGAAAGGGATGACGCGAGCGGAAATTAATGCTAAAGGCCGCGCCAACAGCAGGTGTGCGGCAGACAGCTCGTCCCGCCACCGCATGAATCTTCAGATTTCCGTGCCTTGCCTGCATCCGCAGCTATCGTCAGCTTTTGCGGCATCGCCGATGTGAACCGTTGGAACGATCCTATGTCCGCCACCGATGTCATAACCCCCTCCCGGCTCAAGCCGATGCCCGTATCGCAGCCGATCGAGCTCTCGCCGAAGCCGTCGCTGATTGGCCTGACGCGCGAAGAAATGGGCGCCGCCCTCAAGGAAAAGGGTGTCGCCGACAAGCAGATCAAGATGCGCGTCAGCCAGCTCTGGAACTGGATCTATGTGCGCGGCGTCTCCGATTTCGATGCCATGGCGAATGTCTCCAAGGACATGCGCGAAATGCTGAAGGCGCATTTCACCATCGCCCGCCCCGAGATCGTCGAGGAGCAGGTTTCCAATGACGGCACCCGCAAATGGCTGCTGCGCTTTCCGCCGCGCGGCGCCGGCCGGCCCGTCGAGATCGAGGCCGTCTACATCCCGGAAGAAGGTCGCGGCACGCTCTGCATTTCCAGCCAGGTCGGCTGTTCGCTCACCTGTTCCTTCTGTCATACCGGCACGCAGCGCCTGGTGCGCAACCTGACGGCGGAGGAAATCCTGTCGCAGCTGCTTCTAGCGCGCGACCGGCTCGGCGATTTTCCGGACCGTGAAGCGCCGCAAGGCACGATCATGCCGGCCGAGGGCCGCAAGGTCAGCAACATCGTCATGATGGGCATGGGCGAGCCGCTCTATAATTTCGACAGCGTCAAGACGGCCTTGCTGATCGCCTCCGACGGCGACGGCCTTTCTCTTTCCAAGCGGCGCATCACGCTTTCGACCTCGGGCGTCGTTCCGGAAATCTATCGCACCGGTGACGAGATCGGCGTCATGCTGGCAATCTCGCTGCATGCGGTGCGCGACGACCTGCGCGATATGCTGGTGCCGATCAACAAGAAGTATCCGCTGAAGGAATTGATGGATGCCTGCCGCGCCTATCCCGGCCTCTCGAATGCCCGGCGCATCACTTTCGAATATGTGATGCTGAAGGGTGTCAACGACAGCCTCGAGGACGCAAAGGGGCTGATCCAGCTTCTGAAGGGCATTCCGGCCAAGATCAATCTGATCCCCTTCAACCCCTGGCCGGGCACGAACTATCAGTGTTCCGATTGGGAGCAGATCGAGAAGTTTGCCGATTTCATCAATTCGGCCGGCTATGCCTCACCGATCCGCACACCGCGCGGGCGCGACATCCTCGCCGCCTGCGGTCAGCTGAAGTCGGAGTCGGAGCGCATGCGCAAGACGGAGCGATTGGCTTTCGAAGCCATGATGATCGCCAATCACGGCGAGGATTGAGATCGATGCTTCTCGGACTGCGCAGGCCGATACGGCTCCTATGGGGCTATCTCGCCGCTTGCGTTCTGATGGGCTTCGTGCTGGCCTGTGCCGCTGCATGGACAGTGCCGGAGACCGCGGCGCCTGAGCTTTTCGTTCTGACCGTCGTGCTGACGAAGGTCGCGCTGATCGTCAGCATCCTGCCGTCCTTGGTCGTCATCCCCATTCTCGAATGGCGGCGGGTTCGCCGCTGGTACGGCTATGCGACCTATGGGGCCATTCTGTCGGCCGTGGCGTCCATCCTGATTTCCGGCGGCGTGGAAGGGCCGCAGACCCTCAATCTGATCACCATTGCGGTCTGCTTCGCCTTCCTGGGCATGGCCAGCGCCACCGTCTATTGGTGGATTGCCGGCCGGTTTGCCGGCCGCTGTTCCATGCTCAACGAGCCTGAGTGAAGAAGATCTTCATCGCGAAAACCGAGAAGACGCCGGCAAAGGTATAGTCGAGGCCGCGCATCACGCCGCGGTTCCTCTGCAGCCACGACGACAGGCCGTCGGCGGCAAGAACGACGAGCATGTTCACCGGCATGCCGATGACGATGAAGAAGAAGCCGAGAAACAGCAGCTTGTGCGTGACGGCCGGATCGCCCGCCGTGACGAACTGCGGCAGGAAGGTCATGAAGAAGATGATAACCTTCGGGTTCAGCAGATTGACCCAGAAGCCGGTGGAAATATTGGCAAGCGGCGTGCCCTTGATGGCATCGACCTTTTTGACCGACAGGCTGGAGCCGAAGCGGATTGCCTGGATCGCCAGCCAGAGCAGATAGGCGGCGCCTCCGGTCTTCAGCATGGTGAAGGCAAGCGGAGAGGCCGTTATCAGCGCCGAAATACCGAAGGCCACCAGGCAGGTGTGGACGATGACGCCGAGGCTGGTGCCGAGCACGACGAAGAGCGCCGGCTTCTTGCCCTGCGCGAGCGCGCGGCTGATCGACAACGTCATGTCGGGGCCGGGTGTCATGGCCAGCAACAGGCTCGCTGCCGCAAAGGCGAGGAGGGTCGGCAGGCTTGGTATGAAATCCATGAAAGTCGCTCCGAAAGCCGGATAATGGTGCTCAGCGTTTTCTTATCCGGCTTTCGAAGGATTGCAAATCAATCCTTCTTTTCGAGGAAGGCCTTGAATTGATCGGCATAGTCGGGGTGCCAGCGCGACAGCGGCGGGCGGTTCTCGACGATATCGCCGGCGGCCCAGAGCATGCGGCGTTCGTCGACAGGCCGGGCCACGTCGTTGTCGGGGCAAAGGATATAGAAATCGCCGCGCTCAAGGCTTTCGACCATGAACTCGACCGTCTGTTCCGGCGTCCAGGCGCCGGCGGGTTTTTCTCGGCGGTCGCCCTTGGTAAGGCCGGTGAAGACGAAGCCTGGAATGAGGAGGTGGGCCGATATCTTCGCGCCTTGCGTATTGCGCAGTTCGTGCTGCAGCGCTTCGGTAAAGACCTTCACACCGGCCTTCGACACATTGTAGGCGGGATTGCCGGGAGGCGTGGTGATGCCCTGCTTCGAGCCGGTATTGATGATGATACCCGGTTCGCCATGCGTCAGCATGCCAGGTCCGAAAGTGCGCGTGCCGTTGATGACTCCCAGCAGATTGACGCCGAGGATGGCATCCCAGCCGGCCTGCGCGCTGAAGATCGAGGTTTCCGGGCCGATGCCGGCATTGTTCATCAGCACGTGGACGCGGCCGAAGCGCTGCAGGACGGCGCGCTGCAACGCTTCCAACGCCTCCTTGCTGGCGACATCGGTCTCCACGGCCATGACATGCTCTTCGCCTGCCATCGCCTTGAGCTCTGAGGCCGCTTGCGCCAGCCGGTCGCCGCCGAGATCGGCGATGACGACGCTCATGCCGAGCGAGGCGAAATATTTTGCCGCCGCAAAGCCGATGCCGGATGCGCCTCCGGTGATGACGGCAACATTGGATTTTTTGAAAATAGCTTGAATATCGGTCACGAGCGGCGCCCTCCCTGAGCATCCTTTGGATACCGGCAGATATGATCCCCCGATTTGATGTGTCAAATCGAAATCGCCAATCCATCACATGGCCGCTGCCTGCAGCGCCAATGACATGTGCACCGACGCTTTCATTGCCTATTGCCGGCATCTATACTGATGTCGATATGGAGACAGGCATGGCCGGTGATAAACAGCTCGATAGAGCGACGATAGAGGATGCGTTCGATGCCATCGGCAATCTGGCAGCAGAGCGGGGAATCATTCTCGATATGGCTGTCTATGGCGGCTCCTGCCTGGTGCTAGCCTCTGATATCCGGCAATCGTCTGAGGACGTCGATGCCGTCTATCTCAATCACCAGGATAAAGCGCGAGACGTCGTCGAAGCAGTCACGCGGCGCAGGCAACTTCCGTCAGACTGGCTGAATCAGGCTGCAAAGCAATTCGCGCCGCCGCGTGGCAATCCCGCGCCAAACCTGTTGCAGTTCAGAGATTATCCACGAGACAGCTCAGCTATCGGCCTGCGCATTTTTACTCCGACGCCGGAATATGTGCTCGCAATGAAGATTCTTGCCAATCGAGCCGACGACGATGTGAAAAATCTGACCGACAGTTCCGATGCGCTGTCGCTGATGGCCATCACCGGTATCGACACGTTCGATAAGATTGTCGACCTCATGAGGCAGTGTTATCCTAATATTCCCGGTATCGTCACGCCGGTGGTTTCGACACGGATGAAACTCAAGATCCAGGGCCTGGTGGATGACTACAATGCCACAAGCCGAGAACGGCCGACATGGAACGCTGGCAGAGGCGGTCCGCTCGCACCTTGAGACGGGCAGTGCGTTTCGCTTTCATCTCGCAAGCTTTCTCGATGATTTCTATAACGACCGTACTGCTACCGACCGTCGTGCGCGTATTGAGGATGAAGCCCCGCTGACGGGTGACGAAAGGTTCGATGCCCTCATGGGTGCCATCGCCGAGCATCTCTGCCGGAGATGGCAATTGGGTCGAGCTCCGGAATGGACGGAAAATCCAGCACGTTTTCTCAAGCGCCCATGGTTTCTCGGGTCGGAAAGAATGAAGCCGGTCTATCTGGTGGAAAGTCCCAGTGCTTATCGGAGAAGATTTATTTTTACGGAAATGGAGCCTCTTCGCCGAGCGAGAATGCCGAAGGACGCGATGTGGTGGCAGGCTGAGACGATCAGAACAGGGCTCACACCGATGCCGGACGAAATAGAGCACGCTTTCTGAAACCGTCATCCTGGCTTAAGCCTTGGCAGCGCCCTCCAACGCGCTTCCCCTTGCACCTCACGATAATCTCGCTAAAAGTTCCGCGATACAGGTTTGCGGGCCTTTCTCCTGGTCCGCCTCGAAACGGAACTTATCATGGCATCACATAAAGACGTGAAGAAAGTCGTTCTCGCCTATTCCGGCGGTCTCGACACCTCGATTATCCTGAAGTGGCTGCAGACGGAGCTGGGCGCCGAAGTCGTCACCTTCACCGCCGATCTCGGCCAGGGCGAAGAGCTGGAGCCGGCGCGCAAGAAGGCCGAACTGCTCGGCATCAAGGAAATCTATATCGAGGACGTGCGCGAGGAATTCGTGCGCGATTTCGTCTTCCCGATGTTCCGCGCCAATGCCGTCTATGAAGGTGTCTACCTGCTCGGCACGTCGATCGCACGTCCGCTGATCTCCAAGCATCTGATCGAGATCGCCAAGAAGACCGGCGCCGACGCCATCGCCCACGGCGCGACCGGCAAGGGCAACGACCAGGTTCGCTTCGAGCTTTCGGCCTATGCGCTGAACCCGGACATCAAGATCATCGCCCCCTGGCGCGACTGGTCGTTCAAGAGCCGTACCGACCTGCTCGAATTCGCCGAGAAGCACCAGATCCCGGTCGCCAAGGACAAGAAGGGCGAAGCGCCTTTCTCCGTCGATGCCAACCTTCTGCACTCTTCTTCCGAGGGCAAGGTTCTGGAAGACCCGGCCCAGGAAGCGCCCGAATACGTGCATATGCGCACGATCTCTCCGGAGGCTGCTCCCGATAAGGCCACGATCATCAAGGTCGGCTTCGAAAAGGGTGATGCCGTCTCGATCGACGGGAAGCGCCTGAGCCCGGCAACCCTGCTTGCGAAACTGAACGAGTACGGACGCGATAACGGTATCGGTCGCCTCGACCTCGTCGAGAACCGCTTCGTCGGTATGAAATCGCGCGGCGTCTATGAGACCCCTGGCGGCACGATCCTGCTTGCAGCCCACCGCGCCATCGAATCCATTACGCTCGATCGCGGTGCGGCACACCTCAAGGACGAGCTGATGCCGCGTTATGCAGAGCTCATCTATTACGGCTTCTGGTTCTCGCCGGAGCGCGAGATGCTGCAGGCGCTGATCGACAAGAGCCAGGAGCATGTCGAAGGCGAAGTGACGCTGAAGCTCTACAAGGGCAATGTCATGGTCATCGGCCGCGAAAGCCCGAAGTCGCTCTATTCCGACAAGCTCGTCACTTTCGAGGACGACCAGGGCGCTTACGACCAGAAGGATGCGGCAGGCTTCATCAAGCTGAACGCGCTGCGCCTGCGCACGCTCGCCAAGCGTAATCTGTCGAAGTAATCGATAGCTTCAAATGCTGAAAGGCCCGCTTCCGGTGACCGGAAGCGGGCTTTCCTATATGGAATGGATGGCCGGAATTAATCGACCGGCCGTAATTCGCGCTCGACTTCGACCGGCGCTTCGGCCTTCTGCAGATTGCTGCGGAAGGCGCAGAGTGCGTCATGCAGCTTAAGTTGAAGGTCTTTGTCGAAGCCTTGCGTCGCATTGCGTTCGACTTCGCAGACTTCCCTATCGATCTGCTTCAGCTTGGCGTCGGCCGATTCCGAAAGCACGATCCGCTTGGCGCGGCGATCGAGCGGATCGGGTTGGCGTTCGATCAAGCCGCGTGCCTGCAGCTTGTCCAGAAAGGCGCTGACCGTCATCGGCTCCAGCCCCATGCGGGAGGCGATGTCGAGCTGGCGGCTGCCATTGATGGCGGCGACCTGCATCAGCGTCCGCGCTTCGCCCGCCGTCAGTCCAAGCCCAGCGACAAGAATGCGTCGCTCGAAGGCCGTCCTGATCAGTCGGGCGCAGTCGCTCACAAGAAAGGCGAGCGAATCCGTATTAATCCTGCTGTTCATAAGCGCTTCCCTACCTACGCTCTTTAATTTTTAGGCCCCACTACGTTCTTATTGATTTCGTCCCATGAACACAACGACTTCTTCTCTCCGAAACGCGCTGCTGCTTGACCGGGTTCCGCAGATTGCTACTCTCGCGCGATTGCCTGCGGGGAACATTCATCATGACACAATCGCTTGTTGTCGGCGCCTTTCTGGCCGCACTCTTCTATGTCCTTATTCCCGGCCCTGCTTTCCTGGCGTTGCTCGGTATCGGCGCCGGGCAGGGGCGCAAGGCCGGCGCGTTCTTCGTCAGCGGCCATCTGCTGGGTGATCTCGTCTGGTCCACGCTCGCATTGGTCGCCATCGTCGGCGCAAAGACCATCGGCACCTTCGTGTTTGATCTGCTCGGATTGCTATGCGGCTTCTACCTCGCCTGGATCGGCTGGAGCGCCGTGACCGCCAAGCCGAAGGGCGAAGGCAAATCGCTCGTCAATGTCGAGCGGCCCTTCCGCCGTGGGCTGATCTTCGGTGTCACCAATCCGAAGGGATATCCCGTGGCTCTGGCGACCTTCACGGCTCTTGTCGCAGGCTCCGCCGGCGCGCTGACATTCAGTGCGCTGCCGCTGTTGCTCGCCGTTTCCCTTGCCGGTTTCATCACCGCCGATCTCATCCTGATCAGCATCATCGGCGCCGGCGCGGTGCGGCGTTTCTATCGGGCGCACGAGCGGCTGATCGTGCGTTGCTCCGGCGTGCTCTTCATGGGATTTGCCGCCCAGGCGCTTCTGCACGCGACGCCGGGTCTTCTCGGCTGGCGCAAGGCCTGACCCTCATCGGATCAATTTGTTCGATCCCCGCCATACCAATTCGGCGGGGCTAGCCTTATATCGTGCTTCGATCAGATGTCTGTCGAAAGGATGCCTTGCATGTCTTCTCTTGCCGCCGTCAATCCCGCACTCACCGATTGGACCGGACATCTGGGGCTGCCGCGTTTCGATGCGGTGAAGGATACGGATTTTGCCGCTGCCTTCGACGCGGCACTTGCTTCGCATGAAGCGGAGATCGACGCGATCGCCGGCAACAGCGAGGCGCCAACCTTCGCCAACACCGTAACGGCGCTCGAAATTGCCGGCGACGCGCTGTCGCGCATCTCGGCGCTTTTCTGGAACAAGGCCGGCGCCCATACGAACGAGACGATCCAGGCGCTGGAGCGCGAGATCGCGCCGAAGATGGCGCGGCACTATTCGAAGATCGGCACGAATCCCGCGCTCTTTGCCCGCCTCGATGCTCTCTGGGACGGCCGTGAAGCGCTTGGGCTGACGCTCGAGGAGACTCGCGTGCTGGAGCGGCATTGGAAGGGCTTCGTCAAATCGGGCGCCAAGCTGCCGAAGGCCGAACAGGAGCGCCTGTCTTCGATCAACGAGACGCTTGCAGGCCTTGGCGCGCAGTTCGGCCAGAACGTGCTGGCGGATGAGAAGGACTGGGCGCTGCTACTGTCGGAGGAGGCTGATCTTGCGGGTCTTCCGGACTATCTGCGTGATGCGATGGCGGCGGCGGCCCGCGAACGCGGCGACGAAGGCAAATATGCCGTCACGCTGTCGCGCTCGATCATCGAACCGTTCCTCGCCTCGTCCGAGCGCCGCGACCTGCGCGAGCAGGCTTTTAATGCCTGGGTGGCACGCGGCGCCAATGACGGCAAGACCGACAACCGCGAGATTATCCGCCAGACGCTGGCGCTCCGGGCAGAGAAGGCCAAGCTGCTCGGCTATGCCAATTTCGCCGAACTCAAGCTCGACAATACCATGGCGAAGACGCCTGATGCGGTAAACGACCTCTTGATGACCGTGTGGGCGAAAGCAGCCGCGCGCGCCGCAGAGGAAGAAAAGGACATCGCCGGGTTGATCGCCGAGGAAGGCCGCAATCACGAGGTCATGCCCTGGGATTGGCGTCATTATGCCGAGAAGATCCGGACGCGGAAGTTCAATTTCTCCGAAACGGAACTGAAGCCATATCTGCAGCTCGAAAAGATCATTGCCGCCTGCTTCGATGTCGCCGGCCGCCTCTTCGGCATCAAGGCCGTCGAGCAGAAGGGCGTTCCCGCCTATCATCCCGACGTGCGCGTTTTCGAAATCCGCGACCGCTCCGACAAGCTCGTCGCCCTGTTCCTCGGCGATTATTTCGCCCGCGGCTCGAAGCGCTCCGGCGCGTGGATGAGTTCGTTCCAGTCGCAGCACAAGCTGCCGCTGAAGAACGGCGAGGTCGGTGAGCTGCCGATCATCTACAATGTCTGCAATTTCGCCAAGCCGGCGGAAGGAAAGCCGGCGCTCTTGTCGCTCGACGACGCGCGCACATTGTTCCACGAATTCGGGCATGCGCTGCACGGAATACTTTCCGATGTCACCTATCCCTCGGTATCGGGCACCGGTGTTTCCCGTGATTTCGTCGAGTTGCCGTCGCAGCTTTACGAGCACTGGCTGACAGTGCCGGCCATCCTCAAGGAATATGCCGTCCACTATGAGACCGGCGCGCCGATCCCGCAGGCGCTGCTCGACAAGGTTCTAGCGGCTCGCACCTTCAATGCCGGGTTCAATACGGTCGAATTTACCTCCTCGGCTCTGGTCGACATGGCCTTCCATACCCGTGGCGCGGTCGAGGATCCGATGGCCGTGCAGGGGGAAGTGCTTGCCGAGATCGGCATGCCGAAATCGATCGTCATGCGCCATGCGACGCCGCACTTCCAGCATGTGTTTTCCGGTGATGGCTATTCGGCGGGCTACTATTCCTACATGTGGTCGGAAGTGCTTGATGCCGATGCCTTCGCCGCTTTTGAGGAAACCGGCGACGCCTTCAATTCCGACATGGCTGCAAAACTGAAAGGCAACATCTATTCCGTCGGCGGCTCGATCGACCCAGAAGATGCCTACAAGGCCTTCCGCGGCAAGCTGCCCAGTGCGGATGCGATGCTGAAGAAGAAGGGGCTGGCGGCTTGATTCCCCACCTTTGGCGTGTCGCAAGGCCGGTCGCGGAAGGTCCACTTTCGCGACCGATTGTGTGACCGTGTTTGGTTCGGATCGATTTTGCCTTGCGGGATCAGGATTTGCGCGAAAGCACGGCTAACAGCTCGGCCAGCTGATCGGCTTGGGCATCGTCCATCTTGTCGCCCAGGTGGCGTTGGATCGCTGAGGCATAGATGGTCCATATGCGGTTCCGCATCGCATTCCCCGCCTCGGTGATAACCACCCACCGGCCTCGTCCGTCCTCGGAAAATACCTCGCGGTGAACGAAACCAGCCTTTTCCATCCGGTCGAGGAGGCGGGAGAGATTATGCTGGGCGAGCAGCGTGCGCTCCTCGATCTCATAGGGCCGCAATCTGCCGTCGGTAGCCCGCGACAGCTCCAGCAGCACGTCATACCAGCCAAGCGGTGGCAGATCGGCCGCCTTCAAATCCCTCTCGATCGCAGCCAGGGTGATTTGCTGAGCGCGCATGAGATGCACCCATGCTCGCGTGACGGCAGGGGAGGGCTTTGCTTGGGTGGCATCTGAACAATCGGACATGGATGCAATTACATCTATATTGACGATCGTGGCAAGCCTATATATAGATGCAATTACATCTACATTAAGCGAAGCCTCTGGGAGATTTGACCATGTCCGATGCAAAGTTGATCCTCGTCAGCCACCACCTGTGCCCCTATGTCCAGCGGGCGGCCATCACACTTGCTGAAAAGTCCGTGCCATTTGAGATCTGCTATGTCGATCTGTCGGCAAAGCCCGACTGGTTTCTTGCCATTTCGCCGCTCGGCAAGGTGCCCCTCCTGATCGTGCGGCAAGGCGACGGGTCAGAAACGGTATTGTTCGAAAGCGCGGTGATCTGCGAATATCTCGAGGAAACCCAATCTGGCGCTCGGCTCCATCCGGCCGATCCCCTGGCACGCGCCCGCCATCGTGGCTGGATGGAGTTCGGCTCCTCGATCCTTTCGGATTTGTGGGGGTTCGAGACGGCGAAAGACGAGGGGACCTATGAGGCCAAGCGCAAGACGCTCATCGAGAAGTTCGGTCGCGTCGAGGCCGAGCTGAACGATAGGCCGTTTTTCGCCGGTAAGGCGTTCAGCCTGGTCGACGCGGTCTTCGCACCCATCTTTCGTTATTTCGAAGTATTCGACGCCATCACACCGACGGGAATGTTCGATGCGCTGCCGCGTGTCATGGCATGGCGCGCGGAGCTGGTTTCGCGGCAAAGCGTGCGGGATGCGGTGACGCAGGATTACCCCGATCGCCTCAAGGCCTTCCTGGTGAATCATGATGCATGGCTCCTGAAGCGGGCTGCCTGACGGTGCCGCAAAAATCCCGGTTGGGGCGCTGCATGCAGCTGATATTGGCGGCATGGCGGAGCGGAGGCTTTGCCATCGGTCAGCGCGAGATTGATGTCTTCGTTGGGCGTGAGGGCAAGCTTTCAGCCCCTTTCGCGCCTTCCCCCTTTCGCAATCGCGAAAAAAAGGCTATGAGCGCGCCAAATGCAATTGGCGTGTTTACTAGATACTGCGCCCCAGCCTCAGAGATTAAGACATATGGCACTTCGCAACATCGCGATCATCGCGCACGTTGACCATGGGAAAACTACCCTCGTCGACGAGCTTCTGAAGCAGTCCGGTTCCTTCCGCGAGAACCAGCGCACCGTTGAGCGCATGATGGATTCGAACGATCTGGAAAAAGAGCGCGGCATCACCATTCTCGCCAAGGCGACGTCGGTCGTCTGGAAGGGCACGCGCATCAACATCGTCGACACGCCCGGCCACGCCGACTTCGGCGGCGAAGTCGAGCGTATCCTTTCGATGGTGGATGGCGCGATCGTGCTGGTCGATTCCTCGGAAGGCCCGATGCCGCAGACCAAGTTCGTCGTCGGCAAGGCGCTGAAGGTCGGCCTTCGCCCGATCGTCGCGATCAACAAGATCGACCGTCCGGACGGTCGCCACGAAGAAGTCATCAACGAAGTCTTCGATCTTTTCGCGGCGCTCGACGCAACCGACGAGCAGCTCGATTTCCCGATCCTTTACGGCTCGGGCCGCGCCGGCTGGATGAACTATTCACCGGAAGGCCCGGTTGAAGATGGTCTTGGCCCGCTTCTCGATCTCGTGCTGAAGCATGTGCCGGAGCCGAGCGTCGGCGAAGAAGATGGCGCGTTCCGCATGATCGGCACGCTTCTTGAATCCAATCCCTTCCTCGGCCGCCTCATCACTGGCCGCATTCATTCAGGCTCGATCAAGCCGAACCAGGCCGTCAAGGTTCTGGGCCAGGATGGCAAGCTGATCGAAACCGGCCGCATTTCCAAGATCCTCGCTTTCCGCGGCATCGAGCGCACGCCCATCGAGGAAGCCCATGCAGGCGATATCGTTGCTATCGCCGGCCTGTCCAAGGGTACGGTCGCCGACACATTCTGCGATCCGTCCGTTACCGAGGCGCTGCACGCCCAGCCGATCGATCCGCCGACCGTCACCATGTCCTTTATCGTTAACGACAGCCCGCTGGCCGGCACCGAGGGCGACAAGGTCACTTCGCGCGTCATTCGCGACCGCCTGTTCAAGGAGGCCGAAGGCAACGTCGCGCTGAAGATCGAAGAAGCCGAAGGCAAGGATTCGTTCTACGTTTCCGGCCGCGGCGAATTGCAGCTCGCCGTTCTGATCGAAACCATGCGCCGCGAAGGCTTCGAGCTTGCCGTATCGCGTCCGCGCGTCGTCATGCACAAGGACGAAGCCACCGGCCAGATGCTGGAGCCGATCGAAGAAGTCGTCATCGACGTCGATGAAGAACATTCCGGTGTCGTCGTGCAGAAGATGTCCGAGCGCAAGGCCGAAATGGTCGAGCTTCGTCCGTCCGGCGGCAATCGCCTGCGCCTGAAATTCTTTGCGCCGACCCGCGGTCTCATCGGCTATCAGTCGGAATTGCTGACCGACACGCGCGGCACCGCCATTATGAACCGTCTGTTCCATGATTATCAGCCCTACAAGGGCGCGATCGGCGGCCGCACCAATGGCGTCCTGCTCTCCAACGCCTCCGGCGAAGCCGTCGCCTACGCGATGTTCAACCTGGAAGACCGCGGTCCGATGATCATCGAACCGGGTGAAAAGGTCTATGCCGGCATGATCATCGGCATTCATTCCCGCGACAACGACCTCGAAGTCAACGTGCTCAAGGGCAAGCAGCTGACCAACATCCGTGCCGCCGGCAAGGACGAAGCCGTGAAGCTGACGCCGCCGATCCGCATGACGCTCGACCGCGCGCTTTCCTGGATCCAGGACGACGAGCTGATGGAAGTGACGCCGAAGTCGATTCGCCTGCGCAAGATGTATCTCGACCCGAACGAGCGTAAGCGCTTCGAAAAGGCGCGTACCGCCTGACGGCAAAGCCTGCACCGCTTTGAATCATCAGACCCCGGCCATTGTGCCGGGGTTTTATTTTGCATGTTCGATTTTTGAGCCCTTGTCCTAAAGGTTAAAAAGTCGTTAATTTTCGTTGATGATCCACGGATAAAGCCTGTGGGCAAGTTCGCCATCTTTATGAATGAGGATGGTTAATTCGCGTTGGTAAGACCAGAGTAGACGTTATGAAGACGTTGTCGATTGATGTTCGGCGGGCAGAACCCCATGATGCCCGGGCCATTTCGGAGGTGCACCGCCAGTCGTGGCAGTACACCTATGCCGGCATCATTCCGCATCGCGCCCTTGGGCAAATGATCGAGCGCCGCGGCGAAAACTGGTGGCGCAAGGCGACCAGCGGTCCGGCAACGCTCTTGGTTCTGGACGTCGCCGGCGAGATCGCGGGCTATGCCACGCTCGGCCTCAACCGTGCCCGCGCGCTGCCGCAGGAAGGCGAAATCTACGAACTCTATCTGCGCCCGCAATATCAGGGGCTGGGCCTTGGGCGCATGCTTTTCGGCGAGGCGCGCCGGCTGTTGAAGTCTCTTGGCTGCAAGGGGCTGGTCGTCTGGTGCCTCGAAGAAAATGAAAATGCCTACCGCTTCTATCGCGGGCAGGGCGGCGCGGATTTCTGTGAGGGCATCGAGACGTTCGATCACAGGCAGCTTCGAAAGATCGGTTTCGTCTGGCCCTGAGCGGCATCTACAGCGCCGCTGTAGCGCTTTAAATCATGCAGTAAATCCGCCTCTTTCCCGATGCGTTGTTGCGTTGCGGGATGAAACCTATTATTTGGCTGGCGGCAACCATCCTTATTTAGGGGACAAGTATGCGTATCGACGCGATTTCCATTGGCAAGAACCCGCCCGAAGACGTCAACGTCATCGTTGAAGTGCCGGTCGGCGGTCATCCGATCAAGTATGAAATGGACAAGGAGGCCGGTACGCTGGTCGTCGACCGTTTCCTCTATACGCCGATGACCTATCCGGGCAATTACGGCTTCGTTCCGCACACGCTCTCCGACGACGGCGACCCGATCGACGTTCTGATCGCCAACACCCGCCCGCTGGTGCCGGGCTGCGTCATCAATGTCCGCCCGATCGGCGTGCTGATGATGGAAGACAATTCCGGCAAGGACGAGAAGATCATCGCCGTTCCCTCGCCGAAGCTGACGATGCGCTATGACAAGGTCAAGGAATATACCGATCTGCCCGAAATCACGGTGAAGCAGATCGAGCATTTCTTCGAGCACTATAAGGATCTCGAGCCCGGCAAGTGGGTCAAGATCTTCGGTTGGAAGGGCTCGAAGGAAGCCGGCCAGCTCATTCTCGAAGCGATCGAACGCGCCAAGAACACCAAGGCCTGATCAGCGGCCTTCGGTTACGGCGCAAAGCCTCCCTATCAAATCCTCCGGTTCGCCCTCGATCCGGAGGATTTTTTTGCGCGCCGTGTCGCCGCTGACCAGGGTAAGCGAGGATTTGGGGATGCCGAGGCTCTTGGCAAGCAGCACGATCAGCGCCTTGTTGGCCTTGCCCTTTTCCGGCGCGACAGAGACGCGCGCCTTCAAATAGCATTCGCCGTCGCTACCGGCTTCCAGTCCATCGATCGCATCACGCCCGCCATTGGGCGTAAGCCGCACGGAAAGCCGGAGGTGATCCGGAAAGGCCTGCCAGGGCCTGTTCACCGCAGGAACATGGGGACGATCGAATTCCACATCAGCGAGCGGATGAAGAAGATGATCAAGAGCAGGATGACCGGCGAGATATCGATGCCGCCGAGATCCGGCAGGATGCGGCGGATCGGGCGGAGGGCCGGTTCGGTAACCGCATAGAGGAAATTGCCGACGGAATTGACGAACTGATTGCTTGAATTGATGACGTTGAATGCATGGAGCCAGGAAAAGATGGCGCTGGCGATCAATATCCAGGTATAAAGATTCAAAGCCAGATCAATGGTTTGAAATAAGGCGAGCATGTCCGTCTCCAAATTCGCGGTTGACAGACATGTAGACATTGGCGACTAAACGGGCAAGTCCCATGCTCCGAAGCATGTTGAATCATGTTTAAAAGGCCGGTGAGGGCGTTTACGCCGGCCTTCGCGTCGGAAAGTCTCGTCCCATGTCATTTGCCGCCAGCGGAGACCGGTTTGCCGCCTTCAGGCACATTGCCTATACCTATTTCTTCTTCGCGCGGTTTCTGACGGCCTTCGCAACTCAGATCGTCAGTGTTTCGGTCGGCTGGCAGATGTACGACCATACCGGCAACCCGATTTATCTCGGCCTGATCGGCCTTGTGCAGTTCCTTCCCTCCCTGCTGCTGATCCTTGTCACCGGCACGGTGGCTGACCGCTACAACAGGCGCAGGGTTGCCGCGATCTGCATCTTCGTCGGCATGCTCTGTACCGTCGCGCTGCTCTTCCTGACCGTCACCGGCACCTTTGCACCTCTGTTCGTCTTCATGATCCTCGCCGTCTTCGGCGTTGAGCGTGCCTTCATGACGCCGGCAATGCAATCGCTCGCTCCCAATCTCATTCCGCCGCAGGATCTGTCGAATGCGGTGACGTGGAATTCGATGTCCTGGGATGCGGCGGCCATTCTCGGTCCCGTCGCTGGCGGCCTGCTCTACGGTCTCAGCGCCGGCGCATCCTATACGGTCGCCGTCGTTTTCCTCGCCGCCGGCTCGATCTTGACCTATCTCATCCCGAAGCCGCAGCAGCGTGCGGCACATCAATCGAAAAGCATGAACGAGATCCTTGCCGGCTTCCGCTTCATCTGGTCGGAAAAAGTGGTACTTGGCGCGGTGTCGCTCGATCTCTTTGCCGTGCTGCTTGGCGGCGCGGTGGCGCTGATGCCGATCTATGCGCGCGACATCCTGACGCTCGGGCCCTGGGGGCTCGGCCTCCTGCGTGCGGCACCGAGCTTCGGCGCGATCGCCATGGGCCTGTTTCTGGCGACCTACCCCATCCGGCACCGCGCCGGCCTTTATATGTTTGCCGGGGTCGCCATGTTCGGCCTGGGAACGCTGGTCTTCGGCATTTCGCACACGCCGTGGCTGTCGATAACAGCCCTTGCCATCATGGGCGCGTCCGACCTGATCTCCGTCTATGTGCGCGAAACGCTGATTACGCTTTGGACGCCCGATCATGTCCGTGGCCGCGTCAATGCCGTCAACATGGTCTTCGTGGGCGCGTCGAACGAGCTCGGCGAATTCCGCGCCGGCACCATGGCGCATTATTTCGGCGCGATTCCCGCTGTCGTCATCGGTGGTATCGGCACGCTTGCGGTTGCCGCCCTCTGGGCTACGGGCTTCCCGCAGCTTCGCCAGATCGATAGTCTCAACGCGCCCGACCGCGAGGGCGAGCCGCAGCCGGTGTGAGGAGCGGGAAACCTGACTGACGACCGTTTCGATTTAAGCTTTCGCCGCCTCAGGCGGCCATTGCCTGCTTGCCCTCGAAGACGAGATCGAGGAATTCCGACAGCCAGGCCTTGAGCGCTGCATCGAAGATCATGCGGCCTTCCAGATGCTCGCGGCCCTGCTGGGCGTTCGGCATGCAGAAGCGATGTTCGCCATGCACGACCCAGCGCTGCATCATCGCGCGCGTGAGTTCCGCATGGAATTGCAGGCCCCAGGCGTTGGCGCCGTAGCGATAAGCCTGGTTGGGATAGGTCTCCGCCGTTGCCAGCAGGTCGGCGCCGTGCGGCAGTTCGAAGCCTTCGCGATGGAAGTGATAGACCATCTGCGGCCAGCGCATCAGCAGCCGTCCCTTTTCCGTCGGCTGTAGAGCATACCAGCCGATCTCGGTCTTGCCGTCGTCGCGGGCCTTCACCTTGGCGCCGAGATGGCGGGCGAGCAGCTGTGCCCCCAAGCAGATACCGAGATAGGGGCGGTTTTCCTTCAGCGGCACCTTCAGCCAGTCGGTCTCGGCCCTGATGAACTCGTCCGGATCGTTGGCGCTCATCGGGCCGCCGAAGACCACGGCGCCGGCATGGGCCTCGAGCGTGGAAGGCAGCAGATCGCCGAGGACCGGGCGGCGGATATCGAGATCGTAGCCTTTTTGCATGAGCATCTGGCCCACGCGGCCGGGGCTGGAGCGCTCCTGATGCAGGACGATCAATATCGGGCGGCCGGCACTCCTCGGCGCTTCAATCATCATTGCCTGTCTCCACCCTGGAACCGGGTGCGCGTGCGGCTGCCTCCTGGCGCTTCATGATGCGCTCGCGGTCGGAAATGCCCATGAGGTCGGCGATGCGCCAGATCGCATGGTCTTCCATCTCGCTGCGCTCGCCATCGGCATAGACGATATCCCAGAGGATGCCGAGCAATTCCAGCCGCTGGGTGCCGTCGAGATGGCGCTTCAGATCCGAGGTGAAGCGATAGTAATCGACCGCCTCGCTTTCGGCTTCCTCGCCGGCGGCGATCAGTGCGTCTAGCTGGCGGCCATCGAGACCATATTGGTCCTTTAGGAGCTTGCGCAGCCTCTTTTTCTCGCTGTTCTCGATTTTGCCGTCCGCCTCCATCACCTGGATACAGAGCGCCGCCACCGCGACACGCGGGTCGTCGGGTGCAAAGCCAGATCTGGGATGGTCTTGGGTCAGGTTATGAAGAAATTCCTGAAAGCGTTCGAACATGCGTTTCCATTCTCAAAGCAAGCCGAGCAGGGTGCTTGGGTCACCATGCCCTATCGTTTTATCGTCACGCAATTCCGGCCGCAAAACCGCTGCGCAGTTTTGCTGGAATTGCTTTAAAACAACTTGAGCCGTGTCTTGGGTTCCGGTTCAAGTCTGTGATCCTTGACGCCCGGATCGTCCGGCGCGCCGCCGAAGAAAGGCCGAGGTTCCGCATCCTGCTGGGCCGGCTGCGGGGCAACTCCGGGTGCGCTCGGCGTCGGCTTCGCCGAGGCGGGCTCCAGTTCCATGACATAAGTATCGCGCGCCGGCGATGCAACTTTCGGTGAACTTGGCTTCGCCGCTGAGGTTGCGGAAGCGGCCTCGCGTATCGGCGGGAGCGATTTCAGTGCCGCATCGACCGAAACGGCCGAACCCTCCTCCACCGGGCCTTCGATCTGGCCGAAGGGCGCCTTCCACTCGAAAGCATCGAGACGGCCCGTGACCGGAGACAGCGGCAGCCACTTGTCCGAGACGAAACCGTCGGCGACCCAGGCCGGATCACCCGGCGCGCGCAAAGCCTGCGCCATCCAGTGCCGGATGCGGCCCTGATCGCCGGTTTCGGCCTCCTCGATATCGGCCAGGAGCAGGAAGGCGCCTTCGCGCGCATCGATCCGCGCGGCGGCTTCCGCCTTGGCGCGGGCCTTGCCGAAATCGCCCGCATCCATCGCCGCCTTCGCGGTCAGCAGCAGGGCTTCGACATTGTTCGGGCGGATGGCTTCCAGCCGCTCGGCACGCTTCAGGCGATCGAGAACGGAATCGCCGCTGCGGGCTCGCACATAGGCCTTGCCGATCTCGGGATGCGGATGCGCCTTCCAGACCTGCTCAAGGGTGGAAGCCGCCTTGCGTACCTTATCTTCACGGAAGAGCGCCTTGGCCGCGATCAGTGCCGCGGGCACGAAATCGTCCACGAGCTTCAGCGCCGCCAGCGCATCGTCGCGCGCGCCGGCCGGATCGCTCTCAAGCCTGTCATTGGCGCGTGCCGTCAGGAGTACGGCGCGTTGACGGTTGGCCGTGGTCTTGTCGACGACATGGGCAACCTTCTGCTGGTCCAGCAGCTTGATGGCATCGTCCCAGCGGCCGGCCTGGCTGCGATATTCCAACGTCGCCTGCGCCGCCCAGGGCAGGTAGGGCGCCTGGTCGGCAGCCTTTTCGGCATATTGCCGCGCCGCCTCATGCGCGCCGAGGCGCTTGGCTTCGAGATAGAGGCCGCGCAATCCGAGCTCGCGCGTTTCGGGATCATTGGCCATCAGCTCAAATTTCTGGCGAGCCTCGTCATGCTTGCCCTCGATCAAGGCGGCCTGCGCTTCAAGCAGATTGATGAGCGGCTCCTGATCGGCACGGATGAGGCCGCGGGTGCGCGCCGCCATCTTGCGGGCCAGCAGCGAATTGCCGGCGCCGGCGGCGATCAGGCCGGTAGACAATGCCTGATAGCCGCGATCCCGCTTGCGGGCGCGGAAATAGCGGGTGACGGAGTGAGGCGAGGTCCAGATCAGCCGCACGAACCACCAAAGGATCATGACGGCCGCGACGAGCGCAATCAGGATCGCGGCGGCAACAATCAGCTTCGTCTGATAAAGCTGGCCTCCCCACACCAGCGATAGATCGCCAGGGCGATCCGCCAGCCAGGAAAAACCATAGCCGAGAGCCAGGACGAGAATGGCGAAGATGAGCAGTCTGATCATTGCTGCGCTCCGTCATTAGAGCCGGATGATTTTAGATCGAAACGATCTAAAATCTGAATCCGCTCTAAAATCAAATAGGTAGAGCATGATGTCGTCCGAAAACCGCTCACATTTTTCGGCATCATGCTCTAGTTCTGTTTCCCGGTATTGGCGATCGCCTTCGACAAGGCGTCGCTTACCAGATCCTCGACGCGGATGCGGGCCTCCAGCGATTGCTTGAAGGCGGCCGAAGCCGATTTGGCCGCATCGGGCAGGCTGTTCCACTCGGTGACGGCTCCCGGCAGATCACCGTTCCTGACTTTGTCCTCGAAGCGGGCGGCGATGGCATCGATGCTGTCGCCGGGTACGTTGCCGACCGGGCGGACCTGCACCAGCGACTTGGCGCCCGACATCAGGCGGCTGCTCCAGCTCTGGTTCGGATCTTCCGTTTGCGCCGTCACGACGATTGCGGTCGCGACATCGGAAACCTGGCGGATCAGGTCGGCGCGGGAGGGAACGCCGGTCTGGGCGAAATTCCTGAGATCGGCAACAGCGGGATCGTCCGGCGCGACATTGGCGAAGGTGTCGAGCTCGGGCCGGAAGGGACCGCCACGGTCGATCGCCGCCTTCAAGGCAGCTGCGGCGATGGCGCGGGCAACGGCACTTTCCTGGCTCGGTCCGCTCAGCTTCTTTTCGGCGTCGTCGAGGCGCTTGCTGACTTCGGCATCGGCGGTGGCCTGGCTCTGGGTCGCCTTGCTGAGATCCGCCTTTAACTGCTCGACTTCGCCGGTCAGCGAGGCGATCTTCTGATCGGATGCCGGGTTTGCGGCTTCGCCCGATCCGCCCGTCGAAGTGCCGTTGGCCGCACTCGTCTCAAGCGCTGCGACGCGGGCCGTAAGCGCCTCGTCGGGCTTGGCCGCCGGCGCGGCAGGGAGATTGGCGATGCTCTGCTTGATGCCGTCGATCTCCGCATTCAATGCGGCTACATCGGCGGAATTGTCCCTGGCTGCGCGTCCGCCGGGCAGAAGACCGGCATATTGCAATGCGCCGGCACAGATGAGGGCAATCAAGCCGCCGACGATGCCGGCCGCGATAAGGCCGGAGGTCGAGCCTTCGCGAGACTGCTGCTGCGGCTGCTCGGCATGAGGAGGCTCAGGATTTGCCTGCTGCGCCGTCGTTTGCCGTTCTTCAGGGGTAGAGGCGAAGATAGACTCCTGAGCTTCCTCGGGAAGCGGTTCCTTATCCGTTTCGAGCGGCATTTCCACTTCATTGGCGGAGGAGGAGCCGAATTCGTCGTGACCGTGCTCCGTCACGTCTTCGGGAGCTGCGTCCTGCGCTGTTTTTTCGGCTTCCAGATCGATCGTGACCGGTTCGTCGTTGGGCTTCGAATGGTTAGGCGGTTTTCGCGATACCATGAGGTCCTCTTTATCATGCGCTGCAACGAAGTTAGACAGACAAGACGATTATGGAAAGGCCTTAGATCAAAATTGCGGCGTTACGCCTGGATCAGGAGCGACAGAAGCCGGTCTTCATTCGGCATGTCGGCGATGTCGGTCAGGGAATGCATTCGTGCCGGAATAGCCGCGGCGATCGCCTCGCTCAGGCAGAGAAATCGCGTTTCGGCGAGGGCTTCGGGATTTTCCTGGACGAAGGGGAGGCCGAAAAAGCGCTGCGCCGTTTGATGGGAGTAAAGCAGCACGGCATCGGCGCGGGCATCCGTGAAAAGGCGGCGAAGAACGGCATTGTCGGGAGCGATGTCACGCATCCGATAGCATTCCACAGTCAGGAACGGCAGTTGCAGCTCCGTCAGCGCCGCTTCGAAACCGGGCGCGCGAGGGGAGCCGGCGAGATAGAGGAGGGGGACCTCGCCAAAGCTCGCCGAATGGCCTGAAATCAAGACGGCAAGCTCGGTGCCGCCACCTTCCGATATGGCGATATTGTTAAAGCCGAGATCAGCCGCCTCCTTGGCTGTCGCCTTTCCCACGGCAAAGAGGGTTCGACCAAGATGCGGCGCCAGATCGGAGCCTAATGATGCAAGCGTCCGGATCGCCTCGGCGCTGGTAACGGCGATGGCGCCCTGCGTGTTCAGCAGTGCCCGCCCTGCTTCCTCGACATGATGCACGGGCTCCGCGAGCGGCAGGAGGAAGGCCTCGTGCCCCATCTGCGCCAGTCGCCGCACGGTGCGTTCACCCGAATGCTGGGGGCGGGTGACGACGACGCGCATCTTTCGTCAGGTCCAGTCTTCGAAGAAAGTGCTGCCGGCCTCGGCGCGGATCGCCTGGCCGGCGTTGATGCCGAGCGCCTCGGCATCGCGCCGGTGGCCTTCGATGGTGGTCGTGTGCACCTGCTGGCCGTCCGGGGTGAGGATCATGCCGAAGAAGCGCAGATGGTCGCCTTCGCAGATTGCATAGCCGGCTATCGGTGTGCGGCAGGAGCCATCGAGCGCGGCCAGGAAGGCGCGTTCGCAGGAGACGGCGTCGAAGGTCGGCCCGTCATTCACGGCGGCGAGCAGGTCGTTCATCCTGATATCGTCGATCCGGCTCTCGATGGTGATTGCGCCCTGCGCGGGAGCGGGCGGGAATTCGTCGGGGTCGAGAATATCGGTGATGACCTCGACCATGCCGAGCCGCTTCAGGCCGGCGAGCGCCAGCAAGGTCGCGTCGGCCTGTCCCTCTTCCAGCTTGCGCAGCCGGGTCTGGACCGAGCCCCGAAAGGTGATGACATTGATATCCGGGCGCAGGCGGCGGATCAGGGCTTGGCGGCGCAGCGACGCCGAGCCGACGGTTGCGCCATGCGGCAGCTCGATCAGTTTCGGCGCAGTGCGGCCGATGACGGAATCGCGGATGTCCTCGCGCGGCAGATAGGCGGTCAGCGCCAGACCCTGCGGCAGCTTGGTCGCCATGTCCTTGGCGGAGTGCACGGCGAAATCAAGCTCGGCGGAGGTCAGTTTCTCTTCCAGCTCCTCCGTGAACAGGCCCTTGCCGCCGATTGCCGCGAGCGACCGGTCGGTGATGCGGTCGCCCTTGGTGCTGAGAACGACGATTTCGAACATCTCCTCCGGAAGGCCATGAGCCGCCATCAGGCGGTCGCGCGCTTCTCGCGCCTGGGCGAGCGCCAGCGGGCTGCCGCGCGTGCCGATCCGGAAAGGTTTTGTTTGCATCCGCTTTGATCCGTTGTTACCGACAGTTCCCGTAACCATATTTCCGCTTTATCGCAATCGACCTGTAGGCAACGAACAATCTCCATGGCGCCCGTTCTTCGCATTCTCGGCATCGAAACAAGCTGCGACGAAACCGCTGCGGCCATTGTCGAGCGCCGGGATGACGGCACCTCGACGGTCTGTTCCGATGTCGTCCTCAGCCAGTTGGACGAGCATAGCGCCTATGGCGGCGTCGTGCCGGAAATCGCCGCGCGGGCGCATGTCGAGGCGCTGGATACGCTGATCGACGAAGCATTGAAACGCGCCAATGTGTTGCTCTCAGACGTCGATGCCATCGCTGCCACCTCTGGCCCCGGCCTCATCGGCGGCCTGCTTGTCGGGTTGATGACTGGCAAGGCAATCTCGCGTGCCACAGGCAAACCATTATACGCCATTAACCATCTGGAAGGCCATGCCCTGACGGCGCGGCTGACGGACGGACTTGCATTTCCCTACCTTATGCTGCTCGTCTCCGGCGGCCATACCCAGCTGATCCTGGTGCGCGGTGTCGGCGACTACGAGCGCTGGGGCACGACGATCGACGATGCGCTCGGCGAAGCTTTCGACAAGACGGCGAAGCTGCTGGGATTGCCCTATCCAGGCGGTCCGGCTGTGGAGGCAGCCGCCAGGAACGGCAATCCGGACCGCTTCGATCTGCCACGGCCGCTGGTCGGCGAAGCGCGCCTCGATTTTTCCTTTTCCGGCCTGAAGACGGCGGTGCGGCAGGCGGCAACGGCAATCGCGCCGGTCACGGAGCAGGATATCGCCGATATCTGCGCCTCCTTCCAGAAGGCGATCTCGCGCACGCTGAAGGACCGGATCAGCCGTGGCCTGCAGCGCTTCAAGGTGGAGTTTCCGAAGACTGAGGAAAAGCCGTCGCTTGTCGTGGCAGGCGGCGTCGCCGCCAATCTCGAGCTGCGCCGCACTCTGCAGGAGCTTTGCGATGCCAATGGCTTCCGTTTCATCGCGCCGCCATTGAGATTGTGTACCGATAATGCCGTCATGATCGCCTGGGCGGGATTGGAACGCATGGCGACGGGGGCGGCCCCTGACGATCTCGATGTGCAGCCGCGCTCGCGCTGGCCGCTGGATCAGAAGGCGGCAACTCTGCTTGGACACGGCAAACGAGGAGCAAAGGCATGAGCGGCAACGAGCAGATCGCAGTCATCGGCGCCGGCGCTTTCGGCACCGCACTCGCAGCCGTCATCGCGTTGACCGGCCGCAGCGACGTCACGCTCGTCGGGCGGAAAGCCGGTCTGATGGCGGATCTTGCCGCTGATCGCATGCATGATGCCGTGCTGCCCGGGATCGAGCTGCCGGATTCGCTGCAGTTTTCGGCCGAGGCGGATGCCGTTTCCAATGCCGGCATCGTTCTCTTCGCCATGCCCTCGCAGGCACAGGCCAATGCTGCCAGGCATTATGGGCCCTATCTCGCCAAGGATGCCGTCGTCGTCACCTGCGCCAAGGGTATCGACAAGGTCTCCGGTGATCTCCTGACCGACATGCTGGAGCGCGAGCTGCCGCAGCACGCTATCGCGGTTCTCTCCGGGCCGGGCTTTGCCACAGATATCGCCAAGGGCCTGCCGACGGCCATGGCGATTGCCGCTGCAGACATCGTGGTGGCCGAAAGGCTTGCGCAGGCAATTTCCGGCCCGACCTTCCGCCTCTATGCATCGGATGATCGCATCGGCGTGCAGCTCGGCGGTGCCTTGAAGAATGTTCTCGCGATTGCCTGCGGCATCGTCGAGGGACGGGGCATCGGCGATTCCGCACGGGCGGCGCTGATCAGCCGGGGTCTTGCCGAGATGTCGCGCTTCGTCGCGGCCAAGGGCGGCAAGGCTGAAACCGTGCGTGGGCTCTCCGGCCTTGGTGACCTCGTTCTGACTGCCACCAGCCATCAATCCCGCAACCTGCGATTCGGCATCGCGCTTGGTGAAGGCAAGGCTGCCGATCCAACGCATGGCGCGCTGGTCGAAGGCGCCTATGCGGCCTCCATCGCCGCGCGGCTTGCACAGAAACTCGGTGTCGACATGCCGATCACAGACGCGGTTTCCGCCATCATCGACGGCAAGCTCGACATAGCCACCGTCATCGGGCAGTTGATGACACGACCGATCACCACGGAATAATTTCTGAATATCTAAAGGAGCCAAACATGCTGTTTGCCTTTGTCTGCAAGGACAAGCCCGGTCATCTGAATGTTCGCATGGAGACGCGCCCGGCGCATCTGGAGCATCTGAACAAGCTCAATGCCGAGGGGACGCTGAAGATGGCGGGGCCTTTCCTGGATGCCGAAGGCAAGCCGAACGGCAGTCTCGTGGTCGTCAATGCCGAGAGCATCGAGGCGGCGAAAGTGATTGCCGATGCCGATCCCTATACGAAGGCCGGCCTGTTCGAGAGCGTCGAGATCAAGCCGTTCAACTGGGTCTTCAACAATCCGGAGGCATGAGAGATGGCGCATTGGCTTTATAAATCCGAGCCGTCCTCCTGGTCCTGGCAGCAGCAGAAGGATGCGGGGGCAAAAGGCACCGAATGGACCGGCGTGCGCAACTATCTCGCCCGCAACAACATGCGGGCCATGCAGATCGGCGACAAGGGTTTCTTCTATCACTCCAATGACGGGCTGGAGGTCGTCGGCATCGTTGAAGTCTGCGCGCTGGCGCATCCGGATTTGACCGCCAAGGACGATCTTCGCTGGGAATGCGTCGACATCCGCGCCGTCCGCGACATGCCGAACCCTGTGACGCTCAAGGACATCAAGGCCAATCCGAAGCTCTTGCAAATGGCGCTCGTCACCTCCATGCGGCTTTCGGTGCAGCCGGTGACGGATGAGGAATGGCTGGAAGTCTGCCGCATGGGTGGTCTGGACAACCCGCCCGTCTGATCCGGTGCGAGGAATCCATTGAAAACCGATCCGGAAAGCTTCATCCGCGCCAATACCAGCCTGATGTCGCCGCCGCATGTGCCCGAAATCCGGCTACATCTTGCAAGCGAGGCACATGAGCTGTGGCTGAAGACGGAAGAGGAGCTTGAAGAGATCGGCCTGCCGCCGCCCTTCTGGGCCTTTGCCTGGGCGGGCGGCCAGGGCCTGGCACGTTATATCCTCGATCATCCGGAGACCGTGACCGGCAAAACCGTGCTGGATTTTGCCAGCGGTTCAGGGCTTGTCGCCATTGCGGCCAAGCGCGCGGGTGCAAGCCATGTATTGGCCGTCGATGTCGATCCTTGGGCGGGCACGGCGATCCGGCTCAATGCTGTTGAAAATGATGTCACCGTCGATTTCTCTGGCGATGACATTATCGGTCGCGCTGTGGGTGCGGACATCATCCTCGCCGGCGACGTCTTCTACGATCGCGATTTTGCCACGAGCCTCGTTCCCTGGCTACGGCGGCTGGCCGGTGAGGGGAGGCTGGTTCTGGTCGGCGATCCCGGCAGGGCCTATCTTCCCAAGGATCGCCTGGAGATGCAGGTAACCTATCAGGTGCCTGTTACGCGCGCGCTCGAGGATAGCGAAGTCAAGAAAACGACGGTCTGGCGATTTCTTGCGGGTTGAGGATCGTCAGTGCCGGATGACGCAGACGCCCGCTTCGTATGAGCAGGGATTGCCGGCATAGCGGACATCGATGACTTTCGCCTTCGGCCTCAGCTGCACCGCGGTGGGGCGGGCGTAGGGGTTATAGCCGCCATAGCCCAGCACATAGGTCCCGCCATTGGCCTGGTAGACATCCGCCGTGCCGGCATAGGTTCCGGCGCTTGCCGCCTCAGGCCGTTCCATGAAAATGATTCTGTCCGGCTGTTGCCGCATGGTGCCTTGCGGCGCGGAAATCTGGTTGAGGCGCATGATGCCGGAATGATCGTGATGATGCCAGTGGCGATAGTCGCCCGCTGAGGCCGGCGCGAAGGAAAGAATGGCTGCTGCCGCCAAAACGAACGCTGCTGCCTTGAAAAGATGCGGCTTCATGATTCGCTCCGCTTCGGTCGGTTAATGAAATCTTAACGGCAGATTGCCCCAAGACCGTGGCGAAGTCCACGCCAGGGTTGATGAAATGGTAAACGGCCCGGCTTGGAGAGCTCGTCCCTGCATGCTCGCTAAAGTGCAGGGCAATCCGAATCGATTAAATTCAAAGCAGGCATCAATTGTGCTTGTGGATAGGCGTCTGGGTGATTAATGGTCGCAATGATGCAACGCACACTGCATATCCCTGTGCGCGCGTTGCCCCGGATAACCGGGTTCTAAGCGTATCGTAACGCCGCGAGGTTCTGATGGCGAACGTCACACAAAACCGGCCTCTGTCGCCGCATCTGCAAATCTACAAACCCATCCCCACCATGGTCATGTCGATCGTCCACCGCATCACCGGCGCCGCGCTTTACTTCGGCACGCTGCTGGTCGCCTGGTGGCTGATTGCCGCGGCGACGGGCCAGGGCTATTTCGAGCTGGTCAACTGGATCATGGGCACGATCATCGGCCGCATCATCCTGCTCGGCTACACCTGGGCGCTGCTGCACCATATGGTCGGCGGTCTGCGCCATTTCGTCTGGGACCTCGGATACGGTTTCGATCCCGCCGTCTCGACGAAAATGGCCAAGGCCACGCTCATCGCCTCGATCTGTCTGACCGCGCTGGTCTGGATCATCGGCATCGTCATCCGCCTGGGTTGATTGGCATGATCATTCCCGGAAGCGCTCAGGCGCCTTTCGGGATCATGCTTTAAAGGATATTTCTCATGGATATGCGCACTCCTCTGGGCAAAGTCCGCGGTCTCGGTTCCGCCAAGGAAGGTACCGATCATTTCTGGCGCCAGCGCCTGACCGCCGTTGCCAATGTCCCGCTCTTTCTCTTCTTCGTCATCTTCCTGATGATCTATGCCGGCGCGCCTTACGCTGAAGTCGTGCATGCGATCTCGAATCCGATCGTTGCCGTCATCTTCGGCCTGATGGTGATCTCCGCCATTATCCATATGAAGATTGGCATGCAGGTCATCATCGAGGACTATGTCCACGGCGAATTCGGCAAGATCGTCCTTCTCATGCTCAACACGTTCTTCGCGGTCGTCGTGGCGGGGCTCTGTCTTTTCGCCATTCTGAAGATCGCGTTCGTAGGATAATTGCATCATGGCACCGAACTCTTCTGCTCAGAATGGGCCCGCTCAGAACGGGAAAGCCTATAAGTATATCGACCACTCCTATGACGTGATCGTCGTCGGCGCCGGCGGCGCCGGTCTGCGCGCCACGCTCGGCATGGCCGAACAGGGCTTCCGCACCGCCTGCATCACCAAGGTCTTCCCCACCCGTTCGCACACCGTCGCAGCCCAGGGCGGCATCGCCGCCTCGCTGCAGAACATGACGCCGGACAGCTGGCAGTGGCATCTCTACGACACCGTCAAGGGCTCCGATTGGCTCGGCGACGTCGATGCCATGCAGTATATGGTCATGGAAGCGCCGAAGGCCGTCTACGAGCTGGAACACTACGGCGTGCCCTTCTCGCGTAACGAAGAAGGCAAGATCTATCAGCGCCCGTTCGGCGGCCATATGCAGAATTTCGGCGATGGACCGCCGGTGCAGCGCACCTGCGCTGCCGCCGACCGTACCGGCCACGCCATCCTTCACACGCTTTACGGCCAGTCGCTGCGCAACAATGCGGAATTCTTCATCGAATATTTCGCGCTCGACCTGATCATGTCCGATGACGGCAGCCGCTGCACCGGCGTCGTTGCCTGGTGCCTCGACGACGGCACGATCCATCGCTTCGCCGCCAAGATGGTGGTGCTGGCGACCGGCGGCTACGGCCGCGCCTATTTCTCGGCGACTTCGGCCCATACCTGCACCGGCGACGGTGGCGGCATGGTGGCCCGCGCCGGCCTGCCGCTGCAGGACATGGAGTTCGTGCAGTTCCATCCGACCGGCATCTACGGTTCGGGTTGCCTGATCACCGAAGGGGCGCGCGGCGAAGGCGGCTATCTCGTCAATTCCGAGGGCGAGCGCTTCATGGAGCGCTACGCTCCTTCCGCGAAGGACCTTGCCTCGCGCGACGTCGTTTCGCGCTGCATGACGCTTGAGATCCGTGAGGGACGCGGCGTCGGCAAGAACAAGGATCACATCTTCCTGCATCTCGACCATCTCGATCCGGCCGTGCTGCATGAGCGTCTGCCCGGCATTTCCGAGAGTGCCCGCATTTTCGCCGGCGTCGACGTGACCCGCGATCCGATCCCGGTGCTTCCGACCGTTCACTACAATATGGGCGGTATTCCCACGAACTATTGGGGTGAAGTGCTCAACGCCGACAGCAACAATCCCGAGCGCGTATTGCCGGGCCTGATGGCCGTCGGCGAAGCCGGCTGCGCTTCGGTGCACGGCGCCAATCGCCTCGGCTCGAACTCGCTGATCGACCTCGTGGTCTTCGGCCGCGCCGCCGCCATCCGCGCCGGCCAGGTCATCGACCGCAACAGCCCGGTTCCGCCTGTCAATGTCGCTGCCTGCGACAAGATCATGGATCGCTTCGACCGTCTGCGCCACGCCAGCGGCTCGACGCCGACGGCCGCGCTGCGCGAGAAGATGCAGCGCGCCATGCAGGAAGACGCCGCCGTGTTCCGCACCCAGGAATCGCTGGAATCCGGTTGCCGCCGTCTTTCGGAAATCTGGACGGAAATGTCTGATATCAAGGTCACCGACCGCTCGCTGATCTGGAATTCCGACCTCGTCGAAACGCTGGAACTGCACAATCTGATGGCCAACGCCATCACGACGATCTACGGCGCCGAGGCCCGCAAGGAAAGCCGCGGCTCGCACGCCCGCGAGGACTATACCGAGGGCAAGTTCGCCGGCCGCAACGACGAAAACTGGCGCAAGCATACGCTTGCCTGGGTCAACGAGTCAGGCGACGTGAAACTGGACTATCGTCCCGTTCACACAGACCTGATCGCCGAAGGCATCGATCCGCACAAGATCGAGCCGAAGGCACGCGTGTACTGATCTGAGAGGAACTGACCATGGTTGAACTCGCTCTCCCCAAGAACTCTCAGATGCGCGAAGGTAAGGTCTGGCCAAAACCGGTCGGCGCCAAGAATACGCGCGAATTCCGCGTCTATCGCTGGAGCCCGGATGACGGCCAGAACCCGAGCATCGATACCTATTATATCGATATCGACGATTGCGGCCCGATGGTGCTCGACGGTCTGCTCTACATCAAGAACAAGATCGACCCGACGCTGACGCTGCGCCGCTCCTGTCGCGAAGGCATTTGCGGCTCATGCGCCATGAATATCGACGGCACCAACACGCTCGCCTGCACCAAGGGTCTGGACGAAATCAAGGGCACGGTGAAGATTTATCCACTGCCGCACATGCCCGTCGTCAAGGACCTCGTGCCGGATCTGACGAACTTCTATGCCCAGCATCGCTCGATCGAGCCCTGGCTGAAGACGGTATCGCCGCCGCCGGCCAAGGAATGGAAGCAGAGCCATGAGGATCGCCTGAAGCTCGACGGTCTTTACGAATGCATTCTCTGCGCCTGCTGCTCGACCTCCTGTCCGAGCTACTGGTGGAACGGCGACCGCTATCTCGGTCCCGCCGTCCTGCTGCAGGCCTATCGCTGGCTGATCGACTCCAGAGACGAAGCCAAGGGCGAACGCCTCGACAACCTCGAGGATCCCTTCCGCCTCTATCGCTGCCACACGATCATGAACTGCGCTCAGACCTGCCCGAAGGGTCTGAACCCGGCCAAGGCAATCGCCGAAATCAAGAAGATGATGGTCGAGCGGCGGGTTTAAGTCCGCCGATTCCGGCCATTTGACCGCCAACGAGGAAAGAATGCTTCGGCAGATTTGCCGAAGCGCTGGGGTGGTCCTTCAGGTGACACCAGATATCATCTCGTCCCGGATGGGATCGAAGAGGGTGCCGAAATTCACTGCTTGCGTCCAATTTTGGGCGAGGCTGTCGAATTAAGCCTTGAAACCACCCGATTCTTGTCCAGCTATCGCCAACGGCAATTTGTAGCGGTATCGACTTGATTAACCAAAGTGAAATACGATAATTCGGACATCATTAAACATGACTTCGCAGATGTCAGCGGTGGACAATCAACCAGGAGTGTGATGATGCAGTTTAGATATGCAGTGACGGCTGCGGCGATTGGCCTGTCGCTTGCCGGTTGCCAGCGCACGGCATACAACAATGACAGTTATTCTGCCCCGCCACTGCAGGCCCAGCCTGTTCCTTCCGTCCAATCCAGCCAGCTTCCGCCCGCAGGCGCCGGCAACGGTTCGCAATTCCCGGCCGCGCCGGCGAGCGCGCCGAATGCCGCCAATCCGGCGCAGCAGCAGGCAATGGCGGCTTCCGCCATGGATGTCACGAAGGAATCGATGGTCGGCAGCTGGAAGGTCAGCAATGGCGGATCGAGCTGCGACATGTTCCTGACGCTGACGAACCTCGGCGGCGGCTCGCGCGGCGGTACGCGCGGTTGCGCCGGTGAACTGACCGCGATGGGTTCGTGGGAAGTGTCCGGCAAGCAGGTCCTCCTGAAAAATCGTGATGGCTCGACGATCGGCACGGTCTACAAGACGGCCGATTCGCGCTTTGACGGCTCGACCGCCTCCGGTCAGCCGCTCAGCCTCAGCCGATAAGCTTATTTGAAGGGGCAGCATCCCTTGGATGCGCCCCATTTGCACAGGCGGATATTTCCCCATGCAGCCCATGCCAGATTACTCGCTCAGCGTCTGCGAACAGCTAAAGGCGCTGACGGCGTCCGGATCCCTCCAGGTGGATTCGGCGCAGATGGATGTGGCGAAAATGCTGGACCGCGTGCTTGCCGATCTCAAGCGGAAGCGGCCCGCGGCCAAATCCAGCGCGCTCGGCTGGATGTTTGCCGCGCGCAAAAAGTCCGCCGAGGCGATCAAGGGCCTCTATATTCACGGCAGCGTCGGACGCGGCAAGACCATGTTGATGGACATGTTCTTCTCCATGGCGCCCTGCCAGAAGAAGCGCCGGGCGCATTTTTTCGAGTTCATGACCGATGTGCACAATCGCATCGCGGCGCAGCGGCTGAAATTCAAGAATGGCGAGACGAAGCAGACCGATCCCCTGCCGCCGGTTGCCGCCGATCTCTACGCCGAAGCCGAACTGCTTTGCTTCGACGAATTTACCGTGACCGACATTGCCGATGCGATGATCCTCTCGCGGCTGTTTTCCGAGTTGTTCTCGCTCGGCTGCGTGCTGATCGCCACGTCGAATGTCGAGCCGGACAATCTCTATCGTGACGGGCTCAATCGCGGCCTTTTCCTGCCCTTCATCGATCTGTTGAAGAAGCATGTCGATATTGTGACGCTGGATTCGCCGACCGATTACCGCATGGAGAAGCTGAACAGCCAACCCGTCTATCTGACGCCGCTCGACCAGCGCACCGATATGGCGATGGACGCGTCGTGGATGCAGGCATTGCACGGACGCAAGGCGCAGCCGACCGAAATCCCGATGAAGGGGCGCTCCATTCATGTGCCGCTCGCCGTCGACCGCATGGCGCGCTTCTCCTTTGCCGATCTTTGCGAGGCGCCGCTCGGACCTGCCGATTTCCTCGCCATCGCCGAACGCTTCGATACGATCTTTCTTGATCGCGTACCAAAGCTCGGGCCGGACAAGCGCAACCAGACGAAGCGTTTCATCATTCTCGTCGACACGCTCTACGATCATAATATCCGCCTTTATGTGTCTGCCGCCGCCATGCCGGAGGACCTGCTGGAAGAGCGGCGAGGGACGGAAGGCTTCGAATTCGACCGCACGGCGTCGCGGCTTTTCGAAATGCGCAGCGCCGAATACCTCGCCCAGACTCCGGCCAGGCGTGCCGCCGAGTAACAAATCGGTGACAGGATGACTTACGTTTACGTAAGAATTTTTCGATCTAACCGATTGAAATTCCTGATCTCAAAATAATCAATTGCCAATTTCGACCTTTGGGTCTATGCGAATGGCGGCAAAGGTGGATGCCTTGCAGGTGTCCCGCCACGGATTTTGATCGCAAAGGATACACCGAAATGGCGCGCAACAAGATCGCACTTATTGGTTCTGGCATGATTGGTGGCACGCTGGCGCATCTCGCCGGCCTGAAAGAACTGGGCGACATCGTCCTGTTCGACATCGCGGACGGCATTCCTCAGGGCAAGGGCCTCGACATTTCCCAGTCTTCGCCGGTCGAAGGCTTCGACGCCAACCTCACCGGCGCCAGCGACTATTCCGCGATCGAAGGCGCCGACGTCTGCATCGTTACGGCAGGCGTTGCCCGCAAGCCCGGCATGAGCCGCGACGATCTTCTCGGCATCAACCTCAAGGTCATGGAGCAGGTCGGCGCCGGCATCAAGAAATATGCCCCGAATGCCTTCGTGATCTGCATCACCAATCCGCTCGACGCCATGGTCTGGGCGCTGCAGAAGTTCTCGGGCCTGCCGACCAACAAGGTCGTCGGTATGGCCGGCGTGCTCGATAGCTCGCGCTTCCGCCTCTTCCTCGCCAAGGAATTCAACGTCTCCGTCGAAGATGTCACGGCTTTCGTTCTTGGCGGCCATGGCGACTCGATGGTGCCGCTCGCCCGCTACTCCACCGTTGCCGGCATTCCGCTGACCGACCTCGTCACCATGGGCTGGCTCACCGCCGAGCGCCTCGAAGAGATCATCCAGCGCACCCGTGACGGCGGCGCCGAGATCGTCGGCCTGCTGAAGACCGGCTCTGCCTTTTACGCTCCGGCCGCTTCCGCCATCGCCATGGCCGAATCCTACCTCAAGGACAAGAAGCGCGTGCTGCCCTGCGCTGCTCACCTCGACGGCCAGTATGGCGTCAAGGATATGTATGTCGGCGTTCCCACCGTCATCGGTGCCGGCGGCATCGAGCGCATCATCGAGATCGACCTGAACAGGGCCGAAAAGGAAGCCTTCGACAAGTCGGTCGCTTCCGTCGCCGGCCTTTGCGAAGCCTGCATCACCATCGCGCCGTCGCTGAAATAATCTAGCCGTTATAACAGGGATAAACCCATGAATATTCATGAATATCAGGCCAAGGCTCTGCTGAAGACCTATGGCGCACCCGTCGCGGACGGCGTTGCCATCTTCTCCGCCGACGAAGCCGCCGCCGCTGCCAAGCAGCTTCCTGGCCCGCTTTACGTCGTCAAGAGCCAGATCCACGCCGGCGGCCGCGGCAAGGGCAAGTTCAAGGAACTCGGCCCGGATGCCAAGGGCGGCGTCCGCCTTGCCAAATCGGTCGACGATGTCGTCGCCAACGCCAAGGACATGCTCGGCAACACGCTGGTGACCAAGCAGACCGGCCCGGCCGGCAAGCAGGTCAACCGTCTTTACATCGAAGACGGCGCCGATATCGACCGCGAACTTTACCTCTCGATCCTGGTCGACCGTTCCGTCGGTCAGGTTGCCTTCGTCGTTTCGACCGAAGGCGGCATGGACATTGAGACCGTCGCGCACGACACGCCGGAAAAGATCATCACCGTCGCCATCGATCCGGCGACGGGCGTCACGGCCGCCAACACGGCTGCTCTTTCCGACGCGCTGAAGCTCGAGGGTGCTGCCCGCGAAGATGCCGCCAAGCTCTTCCCGATCCTCTACAAGGCCTTTGTCGAAAAGGACATGGCGCTCCTCGAAGTGAACCCGCTGATCGTCATGACCAACGGTCGCCTGCGCGTCCTCGACGCCAAGGTTTCCTTCGACGGCAATGCACTCTTCCGTCATGAAGACGTCCGCGCGCTGCGCGACACGTCGGAAGAAGACGAGAAGGAAATCCAGGCGCACGAATACGACCTCGCCTATGTCGCCCTCGACGGCAACATCGGCTGCATGGTCAACGGCGCCGGTCTCGCCATGGCGACCATGGACATCATCAAGCTCTACGGCGCCGAGCCGGCGAACTTCCTCGATGTCGGTGGCGGCGCCACCAAGGAAAAGGTCACGGCCGCCTTCAAGATCATCACTGCCGATCCGGCTGTCCAGGGCATTCTGGTCAACATCTTCGGCGGCATCATGAAGTGCGACGTCATCGCCGAAGGCGTGCTCGCAGCTGTCAAGGAAGTCGGTCTGAAGGTTCCGCTCGTCGTGCGCCTCGAAGGCACCAATGTCGAGCTCGGCAAGAAGATCATCAATGAATCCGGTCTCAACGTCATCTCCGCAGATGACCTGGACGATGCCGCCCAGAAGATCGTGAAGGCAGTCAAGGGCTGATCGGGATGGCTGCTTCCTTCGCTCCAACGGCTGCTCATCTCCGCCTCGGTGCCTTTGCCGGCACCTGGGAGGGGGAAGAGCGTGTCGCGGCTTCGGCCTGGACGAAGGAAGGAACGGCAACCGCGCAGCTCACGGCAGAATGTCTGTTCGGCGGATTTTTCGTCGAACAGCGCTACGTGCAGAAGCGGGACGGCAGCACATCGTTCGAAGCCCGGAACATTCTCGGCTTCGACGCTGCGGATCAGGCCTACAAGCTCTATCAGTTCGATACGGTGGGCTTTACGCCCGCCGCGCCGGCCTCCGGCGAATGGATCGACGAAAAGCTTGTCCTGACCAAAGCCTCGCCGCGCGGTCGCCAGCGCACTCTCTTCCAGTTCGAAAATGAAGACTGCTACCGCATGGGCGTCACGTTCTCGCCCGCCGGCAGCGATACATGGCAGGAGGTCGTCAGCGGCTTATATCGTCGCGTTGCCTCCGCGTCTTCCAACCTCTCGTAACAAAGGCCTCGCATGTCTATTCTCATCAACAAAGACACCAAGGTTCTGGTTCAGGGCCTGACCGGCAAGACCGGTACCTTCCACACCGAACAGGCTCTTGCCTATCACGGCACGAAGATGGTCGGCGGTATTCACCCCTCCAAGGGCGGTGAAACCTGGACCGGCAAGGACGGCGAAAAGCTGCCGATCTTCAAGTCCGTCGCCGAAGGCAAGGACGCCACCGGCGCCAACGCTTCGGTCATCTACGTGCCGCCGGCAGGCGCTGCCGCTGCGATCCTCGAAGCGATCGAAGCCGAGATCCCGCTGATCGTCTGCATCACCGAAGGCATTCCGGTTGCCGATATGGTCAAGGTCAAGGATCGCCTGCTGAAGTCGAAGTCGCGCCTCATTGGACCGAACTGCCCGGGTGTTCTGACCCCGAACGAATGCAAGATCGGCATCATGCCGGGCTCCATCTTCAAGAAGGGTTCCGTCGGCGTTCTCTCGCGCTCCGGCACGCTGACCTACGAAGCCGTGTTCCAGACCACCAATGAAGGCCTTGGCCAGACGACGGCCGTCGGCATCGGCGGCGACCCGGTCAAGGGCACCGAATTCATCGACATCCTGGAAATGTTCCTCGCCGACGACGAAACCAAGTCGATCATCATGATCGGTGAAATCGGCGGTTCGGCGGAAGAAGAAGCCGCGCAGTTCCTCAAGGACGAAGCCAAGAAGGGCCGCAAGAAGCCGATGGTCGGCTTCATCGCCGGCCGCACGGCACCTCCCGGCCGCACCATGGGCCATGCCGGCGCCGTGATTTCCGGCGGCAAGGGCGGCGCGGAAGACAAGATCGCGGCGATGGAAGCGGCGGGCATCCGCGTGTCGCCGTCGCCGGCGCGTCTCGGCAAGACGCTGGTGGAAGTCCTGAAGGGCTGAGCCTACCTATAGCAAGGCCGGACGGGGCGGCAGCCGCCTTGTCCCGTCCGGTTCCGACATTCGCAAGTGCATAGCTGCGGTCTTGATGGCCGCGAACGACATACGGTCGCCGGGATCCGAAAACCGGCAATGCAAACAAGTTGGGAGACGGGCGAGAGCGCCCGCGGATTCACCATGGCAAGGCAAGAAGCCAACGAGCAATTTCAGATCACCTCGTTCCTGGATGGCGCCAACGCTGCCTATATCGAGCAGCTTTATGCGCGCTACGAGGACAATCCTTCATCGGTCTCCGACGAATGGCGGTCTTTCTTCAAGGCGCTCGAGGATAGCCCCGACGATGTGAAGAGGGCGGCCAAGGGCGCCTCCTGGCAGCGCAAGAACTGGCCGATCCCGGCAAAGGGCGATCTCGTGTCGGCGCTCGACGGCGACTGGGGCGTTGTCGAAAAGGTCATCGAGACCAAGCTGAAGGCAAAGGCCGAAACAGCCGGTGCGCCGGCTGACGCGACCGACGTCCTGCAGGCGACCCGCGATTCCGTGCGCGCCATCATGATGATCCGCGCCTATCGCATGCGCGGCCATCTGCACGCCAAGCTCGACCCGCTCGGCATCGCCGCTCCCGTTGAAGACTACAAGGAGCTGTCGCCGGAAGCCTATGGCTTCACCGATGCGGACCTCGACCGGAAGATCTTCATCGACAACGTGCTCGGCCTCGAATTCGCAACCCTTCGCGAGATGATCGAGATTCTCGAGCGCACCTACTGCTCCACCCTCGGCGTCGAATTCATGCACATCTCCAATCCGGAGGAAAAGGCCTGGATTCAGGAGCGCATCGAAGGGCCGGACAAGGGCATCGCTTTCAACCCCGAGCGCAAGAAGGCCATCCTTCAGAAGGTCATCGAAGCCGAAGGCTACGAGCAGTTCCTCGACGTCAAGTTCAAGGGCACCAAGCGCTTCGGCCTCGACGGCGGCGAATCGCTGATCCCGGCTCTTGAGCAGATCCTGAAGAGTGGCAGCCAGCTCGGTCTCCGGGAAGCCGTGTTCGGCATGGCCCATCGCGGCCGCCTGAACGTGCTGTCCCAGGTCATGGGCAAGCCGCACCGCGCCATCTTCCACGAATTCAAGGGCGGCTCCTACGCGCCTGACGAAGTCGAAGGTTCGGGCGACGTGAAGTACCATCTTGGCGCCTCTTCGGACCGCGATTTCGACGGCGCCAAGGTGCATGTCTCGCTGACGGCGAACCCGTCGCATCTCGAAATCGTCAATCCCGTGGTCATGGGCAAGGCCCGCGCCAAGCAGGACATGGGCGCCACCCAGTGGGACGGCGATATCATCCCTCTGTCCGAGCGTGCCAAGGTCGTGCCGCTGCTCATCCATGGTGACGCGGCTTTTGCCGGCCAGGGCGTCGTTGCCGAAATCCTTGGCCTCTCCGGCCTGCGCGGCCACCGCGTTGCCGGTACGATGCACGTCATCATCAACAACCAGATCGGTTTCACCACCAATCCGGCCTTCTCGCGTTCGTCGCCCTATCCGTCCGACGTCGCCAAGATGATCGAAGCGCCGATCTTCCACGTCAACGGCGACGATCCTGAAGCGGTCGTTTACGCTGCGAAGATCGCAACCGAATTCCGTATGAAGTTCCACAAGCCTGTGGTCCTTGACCTGTTCTGCTACCGCCGCTACGGCCACAATGAAGGCGATGAACCGTCCTTCACGCAGCCGAACATGTATAAGGTCATCCGCGCCCACAGCACGGTCCTGCAGATCTACTCGCAGCGGCTGGTCAGCGAAGGCGTGCTGACCGAAGGCGAAGTCGAAAAGATGAAGGCCGATTGGCGTGCCCATCTCGAGCAGGAGTTCGAGGCCGGCCAGTCCTACAAGCCGAACAAGGCCGACTGGCTGGACGGCGAGTGGTCCGGCCTGCACACGGCCGACAATGCCGACGAGCAGCGCCGTGGCAAGACGGCCGTGCCGATGAAGTCGTTGAAGGAAATCGGTCGCAAGCTGTCGGAAATCCCGGCCGGCTTCCACGCGCACCGCACCATCCAGCGCTTCATGGAAAACCGCGCCAACATGGTGCAGACGGGCGAGGGTATCGACTGGGCCATGGCGGAAGCCCTGGCATTCGGTTCGCTCGTCGTCGAAGGCCACAAGATCCGCTTGTCCGGCCAGGACTGCGAACGCGGCACCTTCTCGCAACGTCATTCGGTTCTCTACGATCAGGAGACGGAGGAGCGCTACATTCCGCTCGCCAACCTGTCGCCGACCCAGGCTCGCTACGAAGTCATCAACTCGATGCTCTCGGAGGAAGCGGTTCTCGGCTTCGAATACGGCTATTCGCTGGCCCGTCCGAACGCGCTGACCCTCTGGGAAGCCCAGTTCGGCGACTTCGCCAACGGTGCGCAGGTCGTGTTCGACCAGTTCATCTCGTCGGGCGAACGCAAGTGGCTGCGCATGTCCGGCCTCGTCTGCCTGCTGCCGCATGGCTATGAAGGCCAGGGTCCGGAACACTCCTCCGCCCGCCTGGAACGCTATCTGCAGCTCTGCGCCGAAGACAACATGCAGGTCGCCAACGTCACGACGCCGGCGAACTACTTCCACATCCTGCGCCGTCAGCTGAAACGCGATTTCCGCAAGCCGCTGATCCTGATGACGCCGAAGTCGCTGTTGCGCCACAAGCGCGCGGTGTCGACCCTTGCGGAGATGGCGGGCGAAAGCTCCTTCCACCGCCTGCTGTGGGACGATGCGGAAGTGATCAAGGATGGCCCGATCAAGCTGCAGAAGGACAACAAGATCCGTCGCGTCGTCATCTGCTCCGGCAAGGTCTACTACGATCTCCTGGAAGAGCGCGAGAAGCGCGGCATCGACGACGTCTACCTGCTGCGCATCGAACAGCTCTATCCGTTCCCTGCCAAGGCGCTCATCAACGAGCTCAGCCGCTTCCGCAACGCGGAGATGGTCTGGTGCCAGGAAGAGCCGAAGAACATGGGCGCATGGTCCTTCATCGATCCGTATCTGGAATGGGTGCTTGCCCATATCGATGCGAAGTACCAGCGCGTTCGCTACACCGGCCGTCCGGCCGCCGCCTCTCCGGCGACGGGCCTGATGTCCAAGCATCTGTCGCAGCTTGCGGCGTTCCTCGAGGACGCGCTCGGCGGTTGAGGGGTTGCGCGATGACACGTTTTCGTTTGAAAATCGCGTCGTCGCGCTCCAGCCTTCCGCATGATGCGACGGGGGAGAAGATGGCCGCCATGCAACAACATGCAGCCTATCGCCACAATCAAGCAAAAGCCCGGCCGACCGTCGTCGTTGTCCGGGCGTCAGCGCCGCGGCGTATCACCCGTCCCCCGGCCCTCTGTCGCCGGAATTCCATCTAACTCATAATGACGAAAATCAGGATTTGAACAATGGCCACTGAAATCCGCGTTCCTACCCTCGGCGAATCCGTCAGCGAAGCGACCGTCGGTACCTGGTTCAAGAAGGTCGGCGATGCCATCAAGGCTGATGAGCCGCTTCTCGAACTTGAAACCGACAAGGTGACGATCGAAGTTCCGGCGCCTTCCGCCGGCACGCTTTCCGAAATCGTTGTCCAGGCCGGAGAAACCGTGGGCCTCGGCGCGCTGCTCGGCCAGATCTCCGCCGGCAATGGCGCTGCCGCCGCTCCGGCACCGGCTGCCGCACCCGCAGCTCCGGCTGCTCCTGCACCGGCCGCCGCCGCACCAGTTGCAGCGCCCGCCGTTTCCGCTCCGGCTTCTTCCATGCCGCCGGCACCGGCCGCGGCCAAGCTGCTTGCTGAAAACAATCTCTCGGCCGACCAGATCGAAGGCAGCGGCAAGCGCGGCCAGGTGCTGAAGGGCGATGCCATCGCCGCTGTCGCCAAGGCTGCTTCGGCGCCTGCCGCCGCACCGGCCGCACCCGTTGCCGCCCGCGCCCCGACCGCCGTCGAGGACGTCAGCCGCGAAGAGCGCGTTAAGATGACGCGCCTGCGCCAGACGATTGCTCGCCGCCTCAAGGATGCGCAGAACACCGCCGCCATGCTCACCACCTACAACGAGGTGGACATGAAGGCTGTCATGGACCTGCGCAACAAGTACAAGGACGTCTTCGAGAAGAAGCATGGCGTGAAGCTCGGCTTCATGGGCTTCTTCACCAAGGCTGTTACCCACGCGCTGAAGGAACTGCCGGCTGTCAACGCCGAGATCGACGGCACCGACATCGTCTACAAGAACTACTGCCACATCGGCATGGCCGTCGGCACCGACAAGGGCCTCGTCGTTCCGGTTATCCGCGATGCCGACCAGATGTCGATTGCCGAAGTCGAGAAGGAGCTTGGCCGTCTGGCGAAGGCTGCTCGCGACGGCACGCTGTCGATGGCCGACATGCAGGGCGGTACCTTCACCATCACCAATGGTGGCGTCTACGGTTCGCTGATGTCCTCGCCGATCCTGAATGCGCCGCAGTCCGGCATTCTCGGCATGCACAAGATCCAGGAGCGTCCGGTCGCCATCGGCGGTCAGGTCGTCATCCGCCCGATGATGTATCTGGCGCTCTCCTACGACCACCGCATGGTGGACGGCAAGGAAGCGGTTACCTTCCTCGTGCGCGTCAAGGAAAGCCTGGAAGATCCGGAACGTCTCGTTCTCGATCTCTAAGGGGAGCGTTGGATCATGTCGACATGGCCCATGCGGACGCTGCGCGGATTGATGTGCGCCGTTTCCGCATGGATGCCGTCGTCCGCTGGCGCGGTCGAGCTCGACATTTCCAAGCTCAGCAGCAATCTCGATCTGGCGTCGCTCAGCGACGCCGATCTTGCCGCCCGCTCGATCAAGGTCCTGCGCATCGGCAAGGTGGAATTGACCTCGGGGCGCATCGTCGCCAGCGATCCGCTCGTCGGACCTGATCGCCCGGCGCTCACTCGTGCCGTTTCCCCCGGCGATTATCCCGTCACGCTCTATCAGGCCTTCGGCCGCATCGCCGCAGCCAGCATGCGCTTTGCCGAGGGCAAGCCGGTGCGCTGGGAGCTGGCCGTGATCTCCGGCCAGGATATCAATTCGCTGAAGAATGACGAATTCTTCGGGTATCCGGTCGATGCCGGTCTCGGCTGCTACATGGATGCCGATACGTACGCGCTGATCCAGGAGCGCGAAAAGCAGGTCCAGGCGGAGAAGGCGTCGTCCGACGTCAACTACTATGACGACGTTTTGGCGCCGGAGCTGAGCGACAACTCTGTCATGCATCGGCCGATATCGGGCAAGCGCGGCAACGTTGCCATCTTCTGGAGCGGCTGGGGCGACGGCTTCTATCCGGTCTTCTGGGGGCTCGATGCCAGTGGGCGCCCGCTTGTGCTTCTCACCGATTTCGGCGTGGCCGAAAATGCCGATGGCCGGCACGAGCCGGGAGGGGAATGATCATGCCGGCTCAAAACATGGTGGCACGACTGGCTTCGATGCCCTTGGTAACGCTGGTCTGCGCGGCCGCTCCTGTCTCTGTTCATGCAGAAGCATGCGTGCAGGAAAAGGCCGTCTACGTCGATATGGACAATGCCTACGAGTTGCGGTTCGAGCCGATGGGGTCGGAATCTGCGATCAGCAACAGGTTCAAGCTCTCCGTGCGCAATACCGTCATCGTGGCCGAAGGCATCGTCATGCGCGGTGACGATCAGCTGCGCGCCGACGGCCGGATCATGTTCGAATGCCCCGAGGGCGACGCCACCGGGGCGGAGCTCAGAGCCTGCACCGTCTGGCAAGGAATGGTCTACGCCTCCGACTTGAAAGGCCATATCCGGGCATTGCCGGCGGAAGGCGAGAGTGCTGCCGACCGGCTGTTTCTGCCGGCGCTTGGTCCCTCGATCCAGAAGTCGTCGCTGTGGGGCAAAGGGAAAGCGACCGTCGCACCCTGGGACGTCCTCAGCCTGAAAGGATGCAATCAATGACCGAGAATGCACCCGTTCTCCTCGTGACCGGCGGCAGCCGCGGCATCGGTGCCGCGGTCTGCCTGGCCGCCGCCCAGCATGGCTGGGCCTTGGCGGTCAACTATGCGTCCAACAGGGATGCGGCCGAGGCCGTGGTAGCAACGATCCGCGACGGCGGCGGCGAGGCGATCGCGATCCCCGGCGATGTCGGCAAGCCCGAGGATATCAAAGCCCTCTTCGCCAAAGTCGACGCGCATTTCGGCCGCATCGACGGGCTGGTCAACAATGCCGGTATCGTCGACGCCATCCAGCGCCTGGACGCGATGACGCCGGAGCGGCTCGACCGCATGTTCCGCATCAACATCACCGGCTCGATGCTGGCGGCGGCGGAAGCCGTGCGCCGCATGTCGACGCGGCATGGCGGCAAGGGCGGGGTGATCGTCAATGTCTCCTCCATGGCCGCCACGCTCGGCGGCGGCGGACAATATGTCGATTATGCCGCCTCCAAGGGTGCGATCGATACATTCACTGTGGGGCTTGCGCGCGAGGTGGCGGCGGAAGGCATCCGCGTCAATGCGGTGCGGCCGGGGATCATCGATACGGATATCCATGCAGCCGCCGGCCTGCCGGACCGGGCGCGCGATATCGCGCCGCAATTGCCGATGAAACGGGCGGGAACGGCCGATGAGGTCGCCGACTCCATCCTCTACCTCTTGAGCCCGCATGCATCCTATATAACCGGCGCCGTGCTCGACGTGAGCGGCGGGCGCTGATCGGAAAGGGTCGATAAGATGCAGTATATTCTCGAATTCCTCGGCCTGATGGCGGTGTTCTCGATCTTCATCGTCGTGCCCGGCGCCGACTTTGCCGTCATCCTGCGCCAGAGCATCGTGCATGGCCGCCGCGCCGCCATGATGACCGGGCTCGGCATGGGCTTCTCGCTGCTCTTCCACATCAGCTACACCATTCTCGGCCTCGGCCTGATCGTCTCGCAGTCGCTTGTCCTGTTCAGCATGATCAAGTGGGCCGGCGTCCTCTATCTCGTCTATCTCGGCATCAAGTCCTTCCGCCAGGCGGGTTTCCAGGTAAAGGACGTCGAGATCACCGAGGAAGACCGTAAGCCGGTTTCCGTCTGGCGGTGCCTGGCCACGGGCTTCATCACCAATGCGCTCAACCCGAAGCCGGTGCTGTTCTTCCTGTCGCTGTTTTCGACACTCGTTCATCACGACACGCCGGCGCTCATCCAGTTCAGCTATGGCATCGGCATGGCGGTAGCGCTTGTCGCCTGGTTTGCCGGCGTTTCTACCTTCTTCACAGTCAAGCCGGTCCGCGATCGCTTCATCGCGTCAGGCAAATGGTTCAACCGCATCACCGGAGCGGCGCTCGTCGGCTTCGGCATCCGCCTCGCCTTGGCGCGGGCGACCGACTAAAACAGATACAAAACAAGGAAATTAAAACATGTCCTACGATGTGATCATTATCGGAACCGGCCCCGGCGGCTATGTCTGCGCAGTCAAGGCGGCGCAGCTCGGCTTGAAGGTCGCGGTCGTCGAAAAGCGCGCGACCTATGGCGGCACCTGCCTCAATGTCGGCTGCATCCCGTCCAAGGCACTGCTGCACGCTTCCGAAGTGTTCCATCATGCCGGTCATGGCATGGATGCTCTTGGCGTCGAAGTCGCCGCGCCGAAGCTCAATCTTGAAAAGATGCTGGCGCACAAGGACGCGACGGTTAAGTCGAATGTCGACGGTGTCGCCTTCCTCTTCAAGAAGAACAAGATCGATGCTTTCCAGGGCACCGGTAAGATCGTTTCGGCCGGCAAGGTTGCCGTCACCGCCGACGACGGCAAGGTGACCGAAATCGAGGGCAAGAACATCGTCATCGCCACCGGTTCCGACGTTGCCGGCATTCCGGGCGTGCCGCTCGAAATCGACGAGAAGGTCATCATCTCCTCGACCGGCGGCATCGCGCTCGACAAGGTTCCGGGCAAGATGATCGTGGTCGGCGGCGGCGTCATCGGCCTCGAGCTCGGCTCGGTCTGGTCGCGCCTCGGCGCCAAGGTCACCGTCGTCGAATATCTCGACACCATCCTCGGCGGCATGGACGGCGAAGTCTCCAAGCAGTTCCAGCGCATGCTCGCCAAGCAGGGCATCGAATTCAATCTCGGCGCCAAGGTCGTCGGCGTCGAAAAAACAGGCAATGGCGCGAAGGTCACCTTCGAGCCGGTCAAGGGCGGCGACAAGGTCGTGCTCGATGCCGATGTCGTTCTCGTTGCCACCGGCCGCAAGCCGTACACGGCAGGCCTCGGCCTGGAAGAAGCCGGCGTTGCGCTCGACGGCAGAGGCCGCGTCGAAATCGATGGTCACTTCAAGACGAATGTCGCCGGCATCTATGCCATCGGCGACGTGGTGAAGGGTCCGATGCTCGCGCACAAGGCGGAAGACGAGGGCGTGGCGCTTGCCGAAATCCTCGCCGGCCAGGCCGGCCATGTGAATTACGACGTCATCCCGAGCGTCGTCTACACGCAGCCGGAAGTCGCCTCCGTCGGCAAGACCGAGGAAGAGCTGAAGGCCGCGGGCATCGCCTACAAGGTCGGCAAGTTTCCGTTCTCCGCCAATGGCCGCGCCCGCGCCATGCTGGCGACGGATGGTTTCGTCAAGATCCTGGCCGACAAGGAAACGGATCGCGTTCTCGGCGGTCATATCGTCGGCTTCGGCGCTGGCGAGATGATCCACGAGATTGCCGTGCTGATGGAATTCGGCGGCTCGTCGGAAGATCTCGGCCGTACCTGCCATGCGCATCCCACCATGTCGGAAGCCGTGAAGGAAGCCGCGCTCGCGACCTTCTTCAAGCCGATCCATATGTAAGATCCGGCGTTTTACGCCAGGTTCAGCGCAGGATTGCAATGCTTGCCTGATGATGCGATGTACGGGGCTCCCGTGCATCGCATCATCCAATCGTTCTCACCAACAAAGCAAGCATGTCACGCCAAATCCCCGCCGCTTATCTATCCCTGAAACTTTTCGTTGCGACGGCGCTCGCATTCCTCGCTGCCGTTGTGGCGCCCGTGCATGCCGAAGCGCCGGCCGCGGGCTGGCCGCAGGCGGTCAGCGACCTGCCGGTGGAACCGGGGATCCGCTTCGGCACCTTGCCGAACGGGATGCGCTTTGCCGTCATGCACAATGCGACGCCGGCCGGCCAGGTGGCGATCCGCTTCCGCATCGGCGCCGGCTCGCTGCAGGAGCGTGACGACCAGCAGGGCCTGGCGCATTTCCTCGAACATATGGCCTTCAAGGGCTCGACCCATGTTCCCGAAGGCGAGATGGTGCGCATTCTTCAGCGTCTCGGCCTGGCCTTCGGCGCGGATACCAATGCGTCCACCAGCTATGGCGAGACGGTCTATGCCCTGGATCTGCCGGAAGCCAATCCGGAGACGGTTTCGACCGGATTGATGCTGATGCGGGAGACGGCAAGCGAGCTGACGCTCGATGCCGGCGCCTTCGACCGCGAGCGCGGCGTCATCCTTTCGGAAGAAAAGCTGCGCGACACGCCGCAATATCGCGGCGGGACCGGTTTGCTTGCGCAACTGCTGCCAGGGCAGCGCGCGCCGCAGCGCCCGCCGATCGGCAAGACCGATATCATCAGCAACGCCCCGGTCGATCTCGTGCGGGACTTTTACCGCAGCTATTATCGCCCGGATCGCGCCACGCTGATGGTGGTCGGCGATGTCGATGCCGCCGCCATCGAAGCCGATATCCGCAACCGGTTCGGCAATTGGGCCGCCGCCAGCCCGGCGCCGGTCGATCCTGACCTCGGTGCGCTGGAAAAGCATGGCGAACGCGTCGGTACGGTCGTCGTGCCCGGCGGTGCTACCCGCGTACAGCTCGCCTGGACGCGCCCCTATGATGCTTCGCCTGATATGGCCGCCAAGCGACGCGCGCAACTGATCGAGGATATCGGTCTCGCCGTTCTCAACCGGCGCCTGTCGCTTCTGGCGCAGCAACCCAATCCGCCCTTCGTCAGTGCGCAGGCCGGGGCGCAGGATTTCTTCAAGTCGGCTCGTGTCGCATTGATTGCCGCCGATAGCGACGCAGCCAAGTGGCAGGCAGCGCTTGCCGCCATCGATCAGGAGCAACGCCGCATCGCGCAGTTCGGCGTCGATCAAAGCGAGATCGATCGTGAAATCGCCGACTATCGTTCCGCCCTGCAGGCGGCTGCGGGCGGGGCGGCAACGCGTACCAGCCCGGACATTGCCTCATCGCTCAACTGGAGCGTCGGCGAGAACCTGGTTTTCACGTCGCCCGCGGACGATCTTTCGCTGTTCGATGCCGCGATGGAGGGCCTGAGCGCGCATGAAGTCAATCAAACTCTCCAGCGCGTTTTCTCCGGCAACGGCCCGCAGCTGGTGCTTCAGATCCCGCAAGCGCCGGAGGGCGGCAATGCGGCCGTCGCCAAGACCTATGCCGAGTCGCGCGCCGTTGCGGTCACCGCGCCGGAGCAGGCGGCCGTGGTCGCCTGGCCCTACACCAATTTCGGGCAGCCGGATGACATCGTCGAACGTCGGTCGGTCGATGATCTCGGCATTACCATGCTTCGCTTTGCCAATGGCGTCCGCCTGACCGTGAAGCCGACGAAGTACCGCCTCGACGAGGTGCTGGTGCGCGCCAACATCGGCCATGGCCGGCTGGATCTGCCGCAAGACCGTCCGCTGCCGATCTGGGCGGCGCCGGCGCTGCCGCTGTCCGGCCTGAAGGCCATCGGCTATGACGACATACAGAAGGCCTTTGCCGGAAAGGTCGTCGGTAACGATTTTGCCATCCAGGATGCCGCCTTCAAATTCGAGGGCACGACGCGGCCGCGCGATCTGGCGGCGCAATTGCAGCTTCTGACGGCCTATGTTTCGGATCCGGCCTACCGCCCTGACGTTTTCAAGAGGGTGCAGCAGGCCTATCTGAACAGTCTCGCCCAGCTTCAGGCGACGCCGGGCAGCGTGGTCGGTCGCGATCTGCCCGGCCTCCTGCACTCCGGCGATCCGCGCTGGGCATTCCCGAACCGGTCGCAGCTGCTCGATGCCAATCCGGAGGAGTTCGAGGCGCTTCTGCAGCCGCTTCTCTCCAAGGGACGGATCGAGGTGATCATCGCCGGCGACGTCGAGGTCGAGGATGCCATCCGCATGACAGCTGAGACTTTCGGCGCGCTGCCGCCGCGCAGCGATGCGCAGGGTCTGGTAGATGGCGCCGATGTGCATTTTCCCGCGCCGACCGTAGAGCCGGTCATCCGGCTTCACGACGGACGAAGTGACAATGCCGGCGCGGCCGTCGCAATGCCGATCGGCGATTTTCTCTCGGATCTGCCCAGAGCCGCCGCCGCCAATGTGACCGGGGCGATCCTGCAGAATCGCCTGGTCGACCAGTTCCGCCTCGCCGAGGGAGCAACCTACAGCCCCCAGAGCGAGGTCGATCTGTCGAGATCGATCCCGGGCTATGGCTTTGCCTATGCCTATGTCGAGACGACGCCGGCCAAGCTGGATCACTTTTTCGATCTGGTCGACAAGATCGCCGGCGATCTGGGCGTCGGAGACGTCTCGCCGGATGAGCTGACGCGCGCGAAGGCTCCGATCATCGAAGAGGTCAAACGGTCTCAGCAGACCAACAGCTACTGGCTTCAAAGCCTGCAGAACGCCCAGACGGACTCGCGCCGTCTCGAACGGATTCGCAGCGGCATCAGCGGCTACCAGGCCGTAACCGCACAGGACGTCCGCGCCATCGCGACGACCTATCTGAAGCCGGGGACCTCGTGGCGGATGAAGATATTGCCGGCCGGCGGATCAGCGGTTCGCTAAGCGGAAAACCCATCGGTAAAATTGCCGCAGCCAGCATTTGCCGATCGGGTCGCATCGCAATGTGTGGTAGCTTGCAGACGTCGAATAGAGACGGATGAAACCATGTCTGCAAGGCCTTTGATGGTGAAGCCCCTTATGCCGCATCCGGCGTTGCCGGATGCCGATTGGGCTGACTGCTACGAGCTGAAGATCCCGAACTCGAATCTAACGGCCATTGTCGCCGCCCGAACGATGCTCAGCCGCTTTCCATTTTGGGTGCGGCTGCTGATACGAGTGCGCGATGCGGTAACCGCCTTGTTCGGCTTGAGAGCCAGCAGCGACCTTCGGGCGGACGAGCTGGAAAAGATCGGCTTCTTTCCCGTCGTCAGCAAGTCCGACAATCAGGTCGTACTCGGGTTCGATGACCGGCATCTCGATTTTCGGGTCGTCATAGATGTGCGCAACGACGATCAGGGGCATCGGCTGGTCGATGCTACGACGCTCGTCCGGCGGAAAATCTTGCTTGGCCGGATCTATCTCGCCATCATCACGCCATTCCACCGGCTGATCGTCGCGACGACGCTTTCCAATTTGGCCAAGCGGATGCGAGCTGTCAGTTAACGGCCGTTACCGTAAAGCCCTGCTTGCGCAGCAGCGTTACCAGACCCTGGTCGCCGACGAGGTGCAGTGCGCCGACGGCCATGAAGGCATTGCCCTTGTCGAGAACCGGGGCGGCGCGTTCGGCCATCACCTTGTTGCGGTCGAGGATGATGCGCTGCTCGAAGGCGGCGGTATCGTCGTCCGTGATCTTCTGGTCCGGCTCGATCACCTTCAGCATCGGGATCATCGCGCCGATATTGCCGGCGAGATAGAGGCCGGTCATCGTTTCGTTGACGTCATTGATCTTGTTGCCCAGTTCGAGCGTCTGCATCAGCGACTTCAGATGCAGCGCGATCGGCAGATCGCTCATCGCCTTCGCCTGCTCGGCCAGCGTCTCGAGGCCGACGACCTTCTTGCCCTTGGCGGCGGCATCGCCCGCGAGCTTCTGGTCGAGGAACTTTGCGCCGGCCGCCTTGCGGCGAACCTCGCAGCCGGTCATTTCGAAGGAGCTCGAGATCAGCCAGGGCTGCATGCGCGAGACAGCGGCGAGTGTCAGGCCGCGCTCCTTCAGGCCGGCTTCCAGCCGGGTATTGTCTTCAGGCGACAGATGCTCGCTGATGGTCGATCCGTCGGTGAGCATCGTCAGGGAGGGATTGGCGAAAAGGGCAAGGGCCGCCTTCTTGTCATCCAGGATCTCGTCGGATTCGACGATGATCGCATCGGCGCTGGCAGCGGCCTCGGCGGCGCCCTTCGGCATAGTGAGCACGCGTGAATCCGAGACATGCATGGTGCCGAGCAGCCATGACGGCTTCAGGCCGGGCTTTTCGATCTTCCAAAAGATGCCCTTGCCGTTTTCCACATTGTCGCCGGCGGCGATGATGGAGGCATATTTGGCCGGATCGGTCTTTTGAAGTTCGGCCATGAGATCCTTGCCGCCGCAGCTATCGGAGACTGCGCCTTCCGCATGCGCCGGCTGCAGCGTCAGCATCGTCGCGATGAGCAGGATCGCCAGCATCAACGGAAGGGCCGTGGCAATCCAAAGCAGGATATCGCCGAGTGCCGGCTTCATCGACCGCATCGTCCTGGATCCGAGGGCAGAAATCATCAAAACCTTCCATTCGCAGAGGGCGTGATCCCTAACGCGCGAAAGCGGCTTTCGGGAGGCATGCCGAGACATGGTTCTGCTTTATGCGCACGAGACGGATATTCCCTTAACGCAAGAAGTTAATCTTTTCTTACGCGCGGGGATGAGCGCGGTCGTAGACCTCGAGCAGGCGAGAGGAATCGACGCCGGTATAGACCTGGGTCGTCGAGAGGCTGGCATGGCCGAGCAGCTCCTGGATAGTGCGCAGGTCGCCGCCTCCGGCGAGCAGATGGGTGGCGAAGGAATGGCGCAGCGCATGGGGCGTCGCCGTATCGGGCAGGCCGAAGGCGCTGCGCAACTTCTGCATGCCGTGCTGAATGATGCCCGGCTGCAGCTTGCCGCCACGCGCGCCACGAAAGAGCGGGCCATCCGCATCGAGATGGTAAGGACAAATCGCCCGGTAGTGGTCGACCGCTTCGACAACGATCGGCAGCAACGGCACCAGCCGTGTCTTGTTGCCCTTGCCAGTGATGCGCAGCGACGTCGCGCCTCTCGGAAAGTCCTGAGGCTTTAGATCGAGCGCCTCGGAAATGCGCAGGCCGCAGCCGTAGAGCAGGGTCAGCACCGCCGCATCACGCGCGGCGATCCAGGGCTCCTCGTGCAGCTGCGATTCGTCGCTGACGACGGTGATCGCCTGTGTGTCGGAAAGCGGCTTTGGAAGCGATTTCGGCTGCTTCGGCGAGCGCACGGCGGCAGCACCGGCGGCGTTGACCAGGCCCTTCTTTTCGAGGTAGCGCAGCAACGAACGAAGGCCGGCAAGATTGCGCCCAAGTGAGCGAGCGCCGGCGCCATCCTTGCGGCGCGCGGCGAGAAAGGCGCGGAAGTCGGCAGGGCGCAGATCGTGAATATCGGCGATCGTCGCCGGACCGCCGAGATGGCCGGTAAGAAACGTCAAAAACTGCCGCGTATCGCGCTCATAGGCATTCAACGTGTGGGCCGCGAGCCGCCGCTCCTGACCAAGCGCTTCGAGCCAGCGGCTGCGTTCGGCCATCAACCCTGAGTCGGCGATGATCAACAACTCGTTCAGTGGAAAACCCCTTGAAATTCGGATTCCTTCTGCCACTTTGAAGGAAGGAAGGTTATGGAATCGCTAACTTTCCCGCTGCTCCAGACATGTTTCCGCATGTGTCTGGAATGCGGCTGCACACAAAGGGCATGCAGGCCTGCTCCCAGATCTCCGGTGGTTCGGTGGCTGCATGCGAGGCGCTTGTCATGCTTCGATCATATTCGATTGCGATAGAATATTTCCCAACCATTCAGGATACTTCATGGCACGCCGCGGGTCGATAACTGCACTGGGACAGCTTGCAGAGGCGATCGCTTTGGTGTCCCAGGGCCAGCCCGGACATATCGTCGACACGTTGATCGCCGAGCGCGGCCAGAAGATCGTCCGCAATCCGCTCTGGCCGCTGATGCGCCCGTTTCTCTACATGCTGCTGCGCTACAACAAGGCGATCGAATTCGCCGATGATGTCGCCAAGCTTTCAGGCTTCCAGTGCTTCGAATATATGAGCGATCTGCTGCAGCTCGACATCGGCGTCACCCATGCCGATCGCATTCCCGCCTCCGGCGGTTTCATTCTCGTCAGCAACCATCCGACAGGCATTGCCGATGGCGTCGCTGTCTTCGATCTGCTGAAATCGCGCCGGCCCGACATGATGATCTTTGCCAATCGCGATGCTGTACGCGTCAACCCGCGTTTTGCCGAGATGATCATCCCGGTCGAATGGCGCGAGGAATATAAGAGCAAGCCGAAGACGCGCGAAACGCTGCAGCTGACCAACCGTGCCGTGGCGGAGGGCAAGGTGACCGTGCTCTTCCCGTCCGGCCGCATTGCCTATTGGGCGAACGGCAGGCTCAACGAGCGTCCGTGGAAGACATCGGCCGTGGGCCTGGCGCGCAAATACAATCTGCCGATCCTGCCTGTGCATCTGACGGCGCGCAATTCCGGCCTGTTCTACTGGTTTGCCAAATGGTCGACGGAGCTGCGCGACATGACCGTCTTTCACGAGCTGCTCAACAAGCGCGGCGACCGCTTCGATTTCCTCGTCGGCAATCTCATCCCCGTCGAGCATCTGGATGGCGATGTGAACGAGGTGACGAAGGCACTGGAGAAGCACACGGTGGTCGACCTTGCCGCCGACGGCAATGCAACCTTCTCGCCGCTTGTTCCCTCCGAACAGGATGAGCCCCTGGTTTCGCATTCTCTTTGACAGGGGAATCGGCTAAATCCCCGGGCATGCAGCTACGCTCCATGTTTGCCCGGAATTATCGCTCCCTGCGCTCGATCCGCATGGATCTCTCCGATGTCAATCTATTCATCGGCGAGAACGGTGTGGGCAAATCCAACCTCTATCGTTCGCTGCAGCTCGTGCAGGCGGCTGTTCGCGGGCGGCTGGCGCATGAAATCTCCAGCGAGGGCGGCATGTTCTCGGCCATGTGGTCGGGCAAGCGGCGTTCGCACGAATCCGCCCGTATCCGCTTCGATGTCGAACTGCTCGATATGGAGCGGGCGGCGACCTTCCGCTACTGGATCGAGGCCGGGATGCGGCCGCCGGCTGCAGCAGGTTTCCCGCTTGAGCCGGAAATCAAGACCGAGGAACTTTCGGTCGAGACCGGGCGACGGCCGGTGACGATGATGAAACGCGATGGGCCTGGCATTTCCGTGCGCGGCGACACCGGCCGCATGGAAGCCTATGGTGAGCAGGCTTTGCCATCGGAAACTGCGATCACGCTGCTCGGCGATGCCGGACACTATCCCGAAGTCGGCACTTTCCGGCGAGCTGTCGACGCCTGGCGGTTCTTTCATGGCTTTCGCACTGATCGCGGCTCGCCGCTGCGCGCGCCGTGCCTGGCGGTGACCTCGCCGATGCTGGATGAGGACGGCGCCAATATCGCCGCCGTTTTCGCCACGCTCGCGCATATACGGGGAGATACCGTTGAGCTCGACCGAGTGATCGCCGCTGCCCTCGGCGGCGCGCGGCTTGTCGTGCCGGAGCCGCTGGAAACGGCGTATTTCGGGCTGATGCTGCCAGAATTTCCCAATCGCGTTTTCCAGCCGCGCGAGCTCTCCGATGGCCAGATCCGGTTCCTCGGTCTCGCCGCGGCCCTGATGTCCTACCGCCTGCCGCCGCTGATCGCGCTCAACGAGCCGGAAGCCAGCCTGCATCCCGACATGCTGCCGCCGCTTGCCGATATGATCGCTGAGGCCGCGAAGACGAGCCAGATCTGGATCGTCACCCATTCCGAACGTCTGGCAGAGGCCGTGCGCGAGCGCTGCGGTGCCAAGCCGCGCCGAGTGATCCGCGAAGACGGCTCCACCTGGATCGACGGCATGCGGTTGACCGGCGTGATCGATGACGACGACGAATAGCGGTGATTCGAGTTCGTCGTTCTGCGTAGGCCGGTGGCAGTCGCGAATGGTTACTCGCTTGGATTGATCGAGCCGCGACGGTAGATGATCGCCGACAACTTCCCTGAAGCGGAAGTGAACAGGATTCTTCCGCTCATTGTCGAATTGCGGTCGTCCCCTGCGACTAGCATCGATAGCACAATGGAGGAACCGGATACGCTACCTTTGTCTCTTCTACATCGATCAAAACCTTGCTGACGCTGCCAGTAAGGAGGAATGGGCCGAGATCGACCGGGAGTCCCTAGCTTCCAATGAAGGGCTCAAACGATCAGGCCACTATCTCGCCTCCAACGCTCTCGCCGATCCAAAGACCGCAAAGACATTGCGCGTTCGTGCCGGCAAGGCGAGTTGGACCGACGGGCCCTTCGCGGAGACCAAGGAGCATCTGGGTGGCTTCCTGCTCATCGAAGCGAAGAACCTTGCAGAGGCGATGGAGATCGCGGAGCGGGACTCGCTCGCTCGGATGGGGGCGATCGAGGTGCGTGAGACCGCCGGTTTTTAGCTCCGAAATGTCTCGGCTACTACCACTCTGCGGGCCGCTCGCATTTTGCGCGTGCTCTTGAGTAGCTCCCGGGTTTTCTTTTTTGTCCGTCCGGGGCATGGTCTGGCGCAATGAGCAAAGATTCTTCCGATCTGTTCGGTGCGCTTTTCGAGGCGGCGCCCGCAAAACCTGTGATGAGCCGTACGGTTCCGGTTCTCGTGCCGATGCCGGCGCCCACGGCCTATTCCTATGCCGTGCCGGAGGGCGTGGCGGTGGAGCCGGGTTCGGTCGTGCAGGTGCCGCTCGGCCCGCGGCAGGTTATCGGTGTCGTCTGGGATGGCGATGACGATGGTGGCGTCGATCCGAAGAAGCTTCGGCCGATCAGCCATGTGTTCGATTGCCCGCCGCTCGGCAAGCAGATGCGCGATTTCATCGATTGGGTTGCCGCCTATACGCTGTCGCCGCCGGGGCTGGTGGCGCGCATGGCGCTCAGGGCGCCGGCCGCCTTTGATCCCGAACCGATGATTGAGGGGCTGCGCTTCATCGGCGGTCAGCCGGAGCGGCTGACGCCGGCTCGCGCCAAGGTGATGGAGATTGCCGCCGACGGGCTTTCGTGGACGCGCACGGGCCTTGCGCATGCGGCGGGCGTTTCCACCAGCGTCATCGACGGGCTGATCTCGCAGGGCATTTTCGAGACCATCTTTTTGCCGCCGCCGCCGGTCGTCGCCAAGCCGGACCCGGAATTCACCCTCTCGCGGCTGCAAGGGCCGCAAAAGGACGCGGCCGACGAGATCCTGGCGGATGTGCGCAAGGGCGAATTCGCGGTTTCGCTGATCGACGGCGTCACCGGCTCCGGCAAGACGGAGGTCTATTTCGAGGCCATTGCCGAAACGCTGAGGCGCGGCAAGCAGGTGCTGATCCTCTTGCCGGAGATCGCGCTGACGGCAAGTTTTCTCGAGCGCTTTCAGGATCGCTTCGGCGCCAAACCGGCCGAGTGGCATTCCGATCTCGCGCCGCGCATGCGCGAAAAGGTCTGGCGTCAGGCCGTCACAGGCGAGGTGCGGGTGGTAGCCGGCGCGCGTTCGGCGCTTTTCCTGCCTTTCGAGGATCTCGGGCTCATCATCGTCGACGAAGAGCATGATCCTGCCTACAAGCAGGAGGATCGCGTCTATTATAATGCGCGCGACATGGCCGTGGTGCGCGGCCGCATCGGCGATTTTCCCGTAGTACTGGTGTCGGCGACCCCATCAGTCGAAAGCCAGGTCAACGGCCAGAGCGGCCGCTACACGACAATCCATCTGCCGACCCGCTTTGGCGATGCGGCACTTCCCGATCTGCATCTGATCGACATGCGGCGGCATGCGCCGGAGCGCGGCGGTTTCCTTTCGCCCGTCATGATCCGCGCGATCGGCAAGACGGTTGCCAAGGGCGAGCAAGCGCTGTTGTTTCTCAACAGGCGCGGTTATGCGCCGCTGACGCTCTGCCGCGTCTGCGGCCACCGGTTCCAGTGTCCGCAATGTTCGAGCTGGCTGGTGGAGCACCGTTTCCGCAACCAGATCCAGTGCCATCAATGCGGCTATGCCGAGCGCACGCCGGAAGCCTGCCCCGAATGCGGCACGCTCGATCATCTCGTCGCCTGCGGGCCGGGCGTCGAGCGCATCGCCGAGGAGGTGGAGCGGCATTTTCCCGAGGCGCGGACAATCGTGCTCTCCTCCGACATCATGGGCGGCGTCAAGCGGCTGAGGCTGGAGCTCGATGCGATCGCCAAGGGCGAGGCCGACATTGTCATCGGTACGCAGCTGGTCGCCAAGGGCCACAATTTTCCGCTGATGACGCTGGTCGGCATCGTCGATGCGGATCTCGGCCTGGCCAATGGCGATCCACGCGCCGCCGAGCGGACGTTCCAGCTCCTGTCGCAGGTGACGGGGCGTGCCGGGCGAACCGGTCTTAAGAGCCACGGATTGCTGCAGACCTACCAGCCGCAGCATCCCGTCATGCAGGCAATTGTCTCGGGCGATGCCAGCGCCTTTTACGAGCGCGAGATCTCGGAGCGGGAGAGGGCCATCTTGCCGCCCTTCGGCCGGCTTGCCTCGATCATTGTCTCGGCCGACAGCAGGCAGGATGCGGAGACCCACGCACGAAGCATGCGCAATGCGGCACCGCAGGTGACAGGCATTTCGGTGCTCGGCCCGGCCGAAGCGCCGATCGCGCTGGTGCGTGGCCGCCACCGCTTCCGCCTGCTGGTACACGGCCGGCGCAATTCCGACATGCAGGGGTTCCTGCGGGCCATGCTCGCGCAGTCACCGAAAGAGCGCGGCTCCGTGCAGGTGCAGCTCGACATCGATCCGCAAAGCTTTCTGTGAGGCTACCAATTCGGTTCGATTTTATCGTCTGGCGACTTCGGCGCCGTTTCTTCCAACTCGTGGGACAGCTTTCGCAGGCCCTTCGGAACAGCGCCGAGTACAGTGTCGTCAAATCGAAGATGCGGCAGATAACGGCCTATCATGTTTGCGACCGCATGAGCCTGCGCTTCATCGCGGAGTTTCTTCAGGGGGTCACGATCGTCCCGGCGTGAAAGCCAAAGCTTGTGCAAGGCAAAACTTCTAGGATCGGGGCAGGTATATTGTACGGGGTAGCCGCGTTCATCAAGGACAATAGCTGTCACTTTAGGGCTATTAACCAGCCATTGCAGCCCCTCTATCTCGACGGCAGCCAGATCATCCTCATTCTGACTGATACTGGTGGGCCTTGAATTGCTGATGGGATGCGATGGCATGGGGCCGATCAAGTCGACAAGATATCCATCCTTGTTTGCCGCGCGGAAGCTCCGCTTGCCAAGTGGATGAAACGATTTGTCGGCGGTGCGTAGGACACCCATCAAGCCTTCCGCGCCGATATTCCTTCGCAAGAGATTGAGGCTTGTTCGCGCGTCGAAAAGCAGATCGATGTCGCCGGTGGCGAGCAGACCGCTGTCGATCCTGATGCCGCCAAGCCTTTCATAGAGAAAAAGTGCATTCGTACCGACAATATCCAGGGCGTTGCCGATAAGATCCGCCTTATTGAGCGCCCGCAGAATACGCGCAGTTGTTAGTGGCATTCTGCCAAGTCGCATAGCCCGATTGATGGCCGCCATTTCATCGAGCTTGGTTGATAATGTGGCCAGGTGCTGCCGACGTTCGTTTCTGCCTTCATGAAATTGCTGGTAAGTTTGCTCAGTTTCGGAAGAGCGTGGACCAAGTGATTTCCATGCAGTCTTTGCCTTGCGATAAAGGTAGTCGCGTCCGGAAACCGTTTTCCATGCCATGGCGCCCGCAAAGCGATGGGACAACTCGGCATTTACGGCGAGCCACGCCTCGAACAGCTGCTCCGTATCGATGGTTTGCCTTATTTGATCGCTCTTTAATTCGCTGAAATAAAACAATTTATCCCTTTCAGAAAACTATCTTACCAAAAAGGGATAAATTCATCTCCGCAAAGCGGGTGGCCTTCAGCGGCAAATTATCCCTTTTCATTCAAAATACCATCAGAAAGGGATAATGTATATATTTTCAAAATGTTGATACGGTTATATATATCCTGCGCCGAAGCACCGTCATTCCGTATTCCTTCTTCTTGCGCTTCATGCCATATGTCGATCTCTTCCTGCGATTGATTTGATTTGGGCTGATTTGGGGGCAACCGATGGAGCTTTATTTTCCAACCGAATTCGGCGAGCGGCTTGCCTATTGTTCGGCTGCCGTCACGGCGCTGATCGGCCTATTCCTGATGTTTGCGCCGGGTTACACCTATCGCTTTCTCAAGCTGCAGGTGAAGGAAGGGCGATCCGAAGCCTATGCCGAGGCCCGCTCCGCCGGCGGCTTCCTGGCCGGTTTCGGGCTGGTGGCAATTCTCTTGGCGCAGCCGATGATCTATCTCGCGCTTGGTGCTTCCTTCGGTGTCGCGGCGTTCGGTCGTATCCTGTCGCTCATGTCCGATCGTGGCAGCATATTTTTGAGTATTCTCCTTCTGGTTGTGCAGGCTGCGCTGGCTGCGCTACCTTTTCTCTATGGGCTTGGCTATATTTGAGCCGAAAACAGCTCCGGCGCGGCCTGTTTTGCCCGCGCTATCCCCATGCTTTTCGAATTTTGGCATCATAAATTCGCCCGAATGGCGTATTCGTCGATTACGCGTGTTGCGAGTCTCAATATCCTATGTTAGACGAACCCCGAATTTCGGATGAGGTGGGAGCGCGCTCCTGCTGATTTCTGGGGGAAATCAAAACGAATTCAAGGACATATGGCTTCCGTCACCCGGGAGTCGAGTTCTTGGGTTGAAATCAGGGAATTTTGTGCCCGTGGCAGACACATCCCAGCATGTTTCTGGCGTTGCAGAACGATATGCCTCGTCGCTGTTCGAATTGGCCCTTGAAGAAGGTGCCGTGCCGGCGGTGACCGCCGATCTCGATCGGTTCCAAGCCATGCTCGACGAAAGCGAAGATCTAAAGCGCTTCGTCCTCAGCCCGGTCTTTTCGGCTGAAGAGCAGGTCGGCGCGATTCAGGCGCTGGCAACGAAGGCCGGCTTCGGCGCTTACGCCACCAATTTTCTAAAGCTTGTGGCCAGCAATCGGCGCCTTTTTGCGCTGCCGGGCATGATCAGGGCTTTCCGCATCATCGCCGCTCAGCATCGCGGCGAGATTTCCGCCGAGGTTACCTCGGCCCATGCGCTCACCCCCGCGCAGGAAGATGAATTGAAGGCGGCGCTGAAGGGCGTCACCGGCAAGGACGTGGCGATTGCCGTCACCGTCGATCCGTCGATCCTTGGCGGCCTGATCGTCAAGGTCGGTTCGCGTCAGATCGATACGTCCCTTCGCACCAAACTCTCCACCCTTAAGCTTGCATTGAAAGAGGTCGGCTGATGGATATCCGCGCCGCGGAAATTTCCGCAATTCTGAAAGATCAGATCAAAAACTTCGGCAAGGAAGCTGAAGTCTCCGAAGTCGGCCAGGTTCTCTCCGTCGGTGACGGTATCGCCCGCGTCTACGGTCTGGACAATGTCCAGGCCGGCGAAATGGTCGAATTCCCCGGTGGTATCCGCGGCATGGCGCTGAACCTCGAAGCCGACAATGTCGGCGTGGTTATCTTCGGCTCCGACCGCGACATCAAGGAAGGCGACACCGTCAAGCGCACCGGCGCGATCGTTGACGTTCCGGTCGGTCCGGAACTGCTCGGCCGCGTTGTCGACGCGCTCGGCAACCCGATCGACGGCAAGGGCCCGATCAATGCGACCCGCCGTTCGCGCGTCGACGTCAAGGCTCCGGGCATCATTCCGCGCAAGTCGGTTCATGAGCCGATGTCGACCGGCCTCAAGGCCATCGACGCTCTGATCCCGGTTGGCCGCGGCCAGCGCGAGCTGGTCATCGGTGACCGCCAGACCGGCAAGACCGCCATCATTCTCGACACGATCCTGAACCAGAAGGCCATCCACGATGCCGGCCCGGACAGCGAAAAGCTGTACTGCGTCTACGTCGCCGTCGGCCAGAAGCGTTCGACCGTTGCCCAGTTCGTCAAGGTGCTCGAAGAGCGCGGCGCGCTGAAGTATTCGATCATCGTTGCCGCGACCGCTTCCGATCCGGCTCCGATGCAGTTCCTGGCACCGTTCGCCGGCTGCGCCATGGGCGAATACTTCCGTGATAACGCCCAGCACGCGCTGATCGGCTATGACGACCTGTCCAAGCAGGCCGTTGCTTACCGTCAGATGTCGCTGCTGCTGCGCCGCCCGCCGGGCCGCGAAGCTTATCCGGGCGACGTTTTCTACCTGCACTCGCGCCTCCTCGAGCGCGCTGCCAAGATGAACGACGAGAAGGGCGCCGGTTCGCTCACCGCTCTTCCGGTCATCGAAACGCAGGGCAACGACGTTTCGGCCTTCATTCCGACCAACGTGATCTCGATCACCGACGGACAGATCTTCCTCGAAACCGACCTGTTCTATCAGGGTATCCGCCCGGCTGTTAACGTCGGTCTGTCGGTTTCGCGCGTTGGCTCGTCCGCTCAGATCAAGGCGATGAAGCAGGTTGCCGGCTCGATCAAGGGCGAACTCGCCCAGTATCGCGAAATGGCCGCCTTCGCTCAGTTCGGTTCCGACCTCGATGCGGCAACGCAGCGCCTCCTGAACCGCGGCGCCCGCCTGACCGAACTCCTGAAGCAGCCGCAATTCTCGCCGCTGAAGACGGAAGAGCAGGTTGCGGTGATCTTCGCCGGCGTCAATGGCTACCTCGACAAGGTCGCGGTTCCGCAGATCGGCAAGTTCGAACAGGGCCTGCTGTCCTACCTCCGTTCGGAAGGCAAGGAAATCCTCGACACGATCCGCGCCGAAAAGGCAATCAGTGACGCGACCAAGGGCAAGCTCACCGCTGCTCTCGATAGCTACGCCAAATCTTTCGCCTGATCGGGACTCACTTCTAGGACGGATACCGGATGCCTTCACTTAAGGATCTGAAAAACCGGATCGCCTCCGTCAAGGCGACGCAGAAGATCACCAAGGCGATGAAAATGGTCGCCGCGGCGAAGCTTCGGCGTGCCCAGGAGGCGGCCGAGGCCGCGCGGCCTTATTCGCAGCGTATGGGCGCCGTTCTTGCCAACATCACGGCTGCCGTCAGCGAAGCGGACGACGCACCTCTGCTGATGACAGGCACCGGCAAGAGCGACGTGCATCTGCTTGTCGTCTGCACGGCCGAGCGCGGTCTTTGCGGCGGCTTCAACTCGCAGATCTCGCGCTTCGCCCGCGACCATGCCCGCAAGCTTCTGGCCGAAGGCAAGACGGTGAAGATCTTCACCGTCGGCAAGAAGGGCTATGACGTACTTCGCCGCGAATACGCTTCGCTGATCATCGAGCGCAAGGAATTGCGCGACGTCAAGCGCATCGGCTTCGACAATGCCGACGCGATCGGCAAGCGCGTTATCGAAATGTTCGAAGCTGGCGAGTTCGACGTCTGCACGCTGTTCTATTCCGAATTCAAGTCGGTGATCAGTCAGGTGCCGACCGGTCTGCAGCTCATCCCGGCTTCTGCTCCGGCCGTTGTCGAAGAAGATGCCGCTCACAAGGGCGCCGTCTACGAATACGAGCCGGATGCGGCTTCGATCCTCGCGGACCTGATCCCGCGCAACATCTCCGTCCAGATCTTCCGCGCGTTGCTCGAAAACGTCGCCGGCGAAATGGGCGCCAAGATGAGCGCGATGGACAACGCGACGCGCAATGCCGGTGAGATGATCAACAAGCTGACGCTGAACTACAACCGTCAGCGTCAGGCGCAGATCACCAAGGAATTGATTGAAATCATTTCGGGCGCGGAAGCGCTCTGAGGTTAGGAAAAGAGGGTAAGATTATGGCTGACGCAGCTAAGGCCGCAGTTTCGGTCGGCAAGGTTACGCAGGTTATCGGCGCCGTCGTGGACGTTTCTTTCGACGGCGATCTGCCGAAGATCCTGAATGCTCTCGAAACCAGCAACAATGGCAACCGCCTTGTTCTGGAAGTCGCGCAGCACCTCGGCGAAAACTCGGTCCGCACGATCGCCATGGACTCCACCGAAGGTCTGGTTCGCGGCCAGCCCGTTTCCGACACCGGCGCTCCGATTTCGGTTCCGGTCGGCCACGAAACGCTCGGCCGTATCATGAACGTCATCGGTGAGCCCGTCGACGAAGCCGGTCCGTTGGTGACTGCCCACAAGCGCGCCATCCACCAGGACGCTCCGTCCTACGTCGAGCAATCCACCGAAGGTCAGATCCTGGTCACCGGCATCAAGGTTGTCGATCTGCTCGCGCCTTACGCAAAGGGCGGCAAGATCGGCCTGTTCGGCGGCGCCGGCGTCGGCAAGACCGTTCTCATCATGGAATTGATCAACAACGTCGCCAAGGCACACGGTGGTTACTCGGTGTTCGCAGGCGTGGGTGAACGTACCCGCGAAGGCAACGACCTTTACCACGAAATGATCGAATCGGGCGTCAACAAGCATGGCGGCGGCGAAGGCTCCAAGGCTGCGCTCGTCTATGGCCAGATGAACGAACCGCCGGGCGCCCGCGCCCGCGTCGCTCTGACCGGTCTGACGGTTGCCGAAAACTTCCGCGATGAAGGCCAGGACGTTCTGTTCTTCGTCGACAACATCTTCCGCTTCACCCAGGCTGGTTCGGAAGTGTCGGCTCTGCTCGGCCGTATTCCGTCGGCTGTGGGCTATCAGCCGACGCTCGCAACCGACATGGGCCAGATGCAGGAACGCATTACCACGACGACCAAGGGTTCGATCACCTCAGTTCAGGCCATTTACGTTCCGGCCGACGACTTGACCGACCCGGCACCGGCAACCTCGTTCGCCCACCTGGACGCAACGACGGTTCTGTCGCGCTCGATCGCTGAAAAGGGCATCTATCCGGCCGTTGACCCGCTCGACTCCACCTCGCGCATGCTCGACCCGCTGGTTGTCGGCGAAGAGCACTACGAAATTGCTCGTAAGGTTCAGTCGACGCTGCAGCGCTACAAGGCCCTGCAGGACATCATCGCCATCCTGGGCATGGATGAACTTTCCGAAGACGACAAGCTGGCTGTTGCCCGCGCCCGCAAGATCGAGCGCTTCCTGTCGCAGCCATTCTTCGTCGCCGAAGTCTTCACCGGCTCGCCGGGCAAGCTCGTCGCGCTCGAAGACACGATCAAGGGCTTCAAGGGCCTCGTCAACGGCGAATACGACCACCTGCCGGAAGCTGCCTTCTACATGGTCGGCTCGATCGACGAAGCGATCGAAAAGGCCAAGAAGCTGGCTGCCTGATAAGGCCAATCCATCGGCGCGCGGCATTGCCCGCGCGCCCTTGCCTTGCGAATAAGACAATCAAGAAGTGACGGGCCATGGCTGACAATTTCAATTTCGAACTGGTTTCTCCGGAGCGTCTGCTGCTGTCGGAACAGGTCATCGATGTCGTCATCCCCGCGACCGAAGGCGAGATGACGGTCATGGCGAACCATGCGCCGACCATGACCACGATCAAGCCCGGCGTCGTCAAGGTGCATTCGGCTTCGGGCAAGAAGCAGGACTACGTCGTTTTCGGTGGCTTCGCCGATATCCTGCCGACCGGCTGCACGCTGCTTGCTGAATCCGCCGTTCCGGTCGAGGACATGAGCCGCGACGAGCTGGACCGCCGCATCAATGCCGCCAAGGCCGAACTCGAAGATGCCGAGCATCACGAGCACAAGTCGCGCCTGGAGCATTTCATCATGGAACTCACGCATCTGCGCGGCTCGATCCCGCAGGATTGATGCGATACAGATACTGATGAGTGAGATGAAAGCGGTCCCATGGGCCGCTTTTTTGTTGGAAGGTCCGGAGGCCGTCCTCGCGCTTCGAGGCTTCGGCCTGCTTACTTCAGGCTGAGGTGGAGCAAATCACAGGGTTTGGGTAAGATTCGGCGCGAACTTGGGCCACCTCGTGGTTCGAGGCATCACCGTTTTCGCTTCGCTTAACGGCGTTGCACCTCACCATGAGGTGGAGCACGCCCTGTGGCAAGGCACGCAAGATCAGTCCTCATGGTGAGGTGCGAAAGCCCCATGAGCTTGTCGAATGGGGGCTGAAGCCTCGAACCACGAGGGCGGATGGCGAGCGACCGCAACTCCGACTTCTCACGGCTGGAACAGCGAGAAGATTCTTTCCCGAAATCGTATCAGACTTGTTGCCCCTGCAGCAGGAACCGGTGCAGCTGGGTCGCTTCCGGCGACAGCGAACGGAAGCGCGGGGCGCCGAGATAGTATCCGAAGCCGCTTTCCACGCGATCGTTGCCGACGGTGACGAGCGCGCCTGACTGCAGATACTCCTCAATGAGGCCGAGGCTGCCGAGCGCTATGCCTTCGCCCCTGAGTGCCGCCTCCACCGCCATAATATAGGTCGAAAAGGACAGGCGCGGTCTCGGCAGCTTGCCCATCAAGGGATCGCCGATGCGGCCGAACCATTGGCGGAAGCTGATCCAATGGGCGTTGGCGCGCTCGTAATCGATGAGATCGAGCCCGGCGATGTCGACCGCTGTCAGCGCCTCCGGGTCGAGGCCACGGACCGCCAGATAGTCCGGCGAGGCGATCGGCACCAGCACCTCCTTCATCAGCGGTGTCAGGCTCCAGCGCGGATGCTCGCCGGTGGAATAGATGATGATGAGGTCGTTGTTCTCCGAGGCGAGTTCGGAATGCACGTCCGTCGTCAGCAGGCGCACGGAGATACCCGGGCTCTCCTTGCCGAAATCCCTGAGCCGCTGCCCAAGCCAGAGATGCGAGATCGAGCCGCTTGCCGCAATCGAGATGATCTCGCCCGTACCGGCGCGAAAGGGTTCCAGGCTCTCCTCCAGATACTCCAGCGTGGCGCGCACGCGCTGGAACAGCCGCTCGCCATCCGGCGTCAGCGCCAGATTTCGGCCGCGCCGGGTAAAGAGCGTCGCGCCGAGGTGATCCTCCAGCCCCTTGATGCGGCGGCTGACGGCGGCCTGGGTGATGTTCAGCTCCCGGCCGGCGCGGGAAAAATTCATGGCGCGCGCGGCCGCGTCGAACACGCGGAAGGCCTCTAGCGGTATTTTCTCCAGCATTGGTTCTCCATGACTTCAGATCATCAATATTCCTGATAATTGCCCGGATTTGAAGATCTGAAATTGTGATGCAGGATTATGGCATGATTTTCGGCAGCTTTTCCAAGGGGATCCCGCGTGTCCTTTTCCATTTCCGCCATTCCAGACATTCGTTTCGGTGAGGGGGCGCTCTCCGGCCTTCCCACCGCAGTCAAATCCTTCGATGGCGTCGGCGCCGTTCTGCTTGTGATCGATGCCTTTTTGGCGCAGTCGGGCCTTGCCGCCAGGATCAGCGCCGAGCTTGCCGAGGCCGGCGTGAAGACACAGGTCTTTTCCGATTTTGCCGGTGAGCCGAAGCTTGCGCATCTGCACGCGGCGATCGAAGCCGGACAGGCGGCGGATATGGTGATTGGTATCGGCGGCGGCTCGGCGCTCGATATCGGCAAGATCGTCGCCTGCTGCATCGCCTCCGGTGAAGATCCGATGCATTATGCGCTGGCCGCCAATCCGCTGCCGAAGACTCCGCTGAAAAAGGTCATGATCGCGACTACGGCCGGGACTGGTTCGGAGACATCGGCGACGAATATCTTCGCTGGCCCCGAGGGCAAGAAGCTCTGGATCTGGGGGCCGGAAACGAAGGCGGATCTCGTCATTCTCGATCCGGCGCTGACGAAGACCTTGCCCGCCAGCCTGACGGCATGGTGCGGGCTCGATGCCTTCATCCACGCCTTCGAGGCGGCGACGAACCGCAACACCCATCGCGGCGCGCAGTTCTATGCGCATCAGGCGCTGCGGTTGCTGACCGGTGCGCTGGAAACGGCCGTCAGAGAGCCCGAGGATATGGCCGCTCGCGGTGATGTGCTGCTCGGCTCCTGCTTTGCCGGCATCGCCATCGACAATTGCGGCACGGCAATCGCCCACAATATCAGCCATGCGCTGGCGGGCCTTGCTCCTGTCCATCATGGGCTTGCAACGGCGCTCGGCTTCGAAGTGACGCTTCCGTGGCTGGTCGAGGCGGATACGTCAGACCTCAATGCCGCAGCCAAGGTTTGCGGTGTCGATAGTGCGGCTGAGCTTCCCGCTTTCATCTCCGACTGGATGGACCGTTGCGGCATCGTCCGCGCTCTGCCCGCGGCCTTCAAGCCATTCGATGAAGCCGATCTTGCCCGTGAAATGCGTGCGCCCGAAAACCAGCCCATGCGGCGCTCGACGATCCGCGACGTGACGGATGCCGATATCGACCGCTTTGCCGCTGCCATCATGGCGCTGCCGAAAGGAATTTGAGATGACCAAGACCTATACGCGCGACTATTGGGAAGGTGTTCTTTCCGGCCTCAAGCCCGAAGGTCGTCACTTCATCGATGGCGCCCATCGCGCCGCCGCATCGGGCGAGACCTTCACCCGTATCCGGCCGATGGACGGCAAGCCCGGCGCTGAACTCGCGCGCGGCAATGCCGCCGATGTCGATGCCGCCGTCACCTCTGCCCGTGCCGCCTTCGAAAGCGGTGTCTGGCGCAAGAAAGAGCCGTTGGAAAAGAAGAAGATCATGCTGAAATGGGCCGAACTCATTCGCGCCCATGGCGATGAATTGGCCATGCTCGAGACGATCGATGTCGGCAAGCCGGTTATGGCATCGCTTGGTGTCGACGTGCGCCTTTGCGCCGACGGCATCCAGTTCTACGGCGAAATGATCGACAAGATGTATGACGAGATCGCGCCAACCGGCCCGAATGCCCGCGCATTGGTTCGTAAAGTGCCGCTCGGTGTCATCGGGGCGATCACGCCCTGGAACTATCCGATGATCATCGATGCCTGGAAGCTCGGGCCGGCGATTGCGGCTGGCAATTCCGTGGTGCTGAAGCCGGCGGAACAATCCTCGCTTTCGGCGATCCGTCTTGCCGAACTCGCGATCGAAGCAGGCTTGCCGGCTGGCGTCTTCAACGTCGTCACAGGCTACGGCGAAGAGACCGGCAAGCCGCTGGCGCTGCACATGGATGTCGACATGATCGCCTTCACCGGCTCGACCGAAGTCGGCAAGCTGATCATGGGTTATGCGGCGCAATCGAACGTCAAGCGCGTGGCGCTGGAGCTCGGCGGCAAGTCGCCGCTGGTGGTGTTCGAAGATGCCGATCTCGATGCCGCCGCCGTCGCGGCTGCTTGGGGTTGCTTCTACAATTCCGGCGAGACCTGCCATGCCTCGACGCGCCTGATCGTGCAGCGGTCTGTGCAGGAGAAGCTTATCGCAAAAATCGAGGCGGTCACGCGCTCCGACATCGCGCTCAAGCATCCGCTCGATCCCTCGGCGCAGATCGGCGCGCTCATCGAGGAAGAGCACATGAACAAGGTGCTGGCGATGATTGCGGCCGGCGAAAAGGAAGGCGCGTGCCGTGCCTTCGGCGCCGAGCGCGTCTTGAGCGAGACTGGCGGCTATTATGTCTCGCCGGGCGTCTTCGTCGACATGACCAATGACATGAACCTGGCGCGGCAGGAAATCTTCGGCCCGGTACTGGCAGCGATTCCCTTCGATACCGAGGAGGAGGCGCTGAAGATCGCCAACGACACGATCTATGGGCTTGCCGGCGCTGTCTTCACCAAGGACATGGATCGCGCCCACCGCTTTTCCGAGGCGATCCACGCGGGTACGGTGTGGATCAACACTTACGACATGTCGAACTTCGCCACGCCCTTCGGCGGCTTCAAGCAATCCGGCTTCGGCCGCGATCGCTCGGTGCATGCGATCGATAAATATTGCGATTACAAGACGATCTGGCAGCAGTTCGGTTGAGGTTTGACATGATGTGATCCCGAAACGCGCTTCGCCTTCGGGACCACGCTTCGGGAGAGGGGAGTTACCATGAGCAAGATCGTTTCCATCGAAATCACCCATCATCGCCTGCCGCTCGATCCGGCGTTCAAGGCGAGCTGGGATGGCCGTCCGCGCCGGCATTTCGATGCGACCATCGTTCGCGTCAGGGATGACGAAGGCCGCGAAGGCATCGGCTCCGGCGACCTGATGAAGGGCTTCGAGGGACATGAGGACCTGTTCATCGGGCAGGACCCTCGGCACGTCGAACGGCATTATGAAGTCCTGTCGCACATCAACTTCCATTATGGCCGCTGCTGGCCGATGGACCTGGCGCTGTGGGACCTCTCCGGCAAGATCACCGGCGAGCCGGTCTGGCGGATGCTCGGTGGCCGCGCCAGCCGCGTGCGGCTCTATGCCTCCTCCGGCGTGCTGCGCGAATCCTCTGCCATGGCCGATCAGGCCGAACGCTATATCGATGAAGGCTTTCCGGCCATGAAGGTGCGCTTCTCATCGTCTTCGGGCGGCCGTGGCGGCTGGCGCGAGGATGTCAAGGCGCTGGAAGCGATCCGCACCCGCGTCGGCGACCGGCTGGAGCTCATGGTCGACTGCAATCAGGGCTGGCGTATGCCCTGGGATACGACCTTGCCCTGGACCTTCAAGGATGCGCTTGCTGTCGCGAAGGAATTGGAGCGGCTCGGCGTCTACTGGATGGAAGAGCCGCTTCACCGCTCGGACCGCAAGGGCATGAAGGAACTGAAGCAGGCAACCTCGGTCCGGATCGCCGGCGGCGAGATGACGCGCGAGCTCTACGAGTTCCGCGACATCATCGAGGAGCGTGCCTTCGACGTCATCCAACCCGATGCCGCTCTGGTCGGCGGTATCACCGGTTGCCGGCGGCTGGTCTATCAGGCCCGTGAGGCGGGCGTGCAGTTCACCCCGCATTCCTGGACGAACGGCATCGGAGTGCTGGCCAACGCGCATCTGACCGCCGGGGTTGGCGATGCGGCCTGGCTCGAATATCCCTATGACAATCCGGAATGGAGCGAGGCTCGCCGTGACTATCCGATGGCATCGCCGCTCAAGCACGATGCCGGCTGGCTGGATCTCGGCGTTGCGCCGGGGCTTGGCATCGTTCTTGATGAGGAGCGTCTGAAGGCGACGCGCATATAAAGGCGCCTTCCGAATCCTCAGCCTTATCCGTTTACCCCATCACATAGCGGGGCAATTGCGTGTCACGCGGTGACGGGTCGTGTCACCGTGTTTTCTCGTGTCCGTGCCCACTGGATGACGGGGCGTTCGAGCAGGATATAGCTCAGCGTGCCGATGGCGAAGATAATGGCGGTTGCGATGAAGCTTGAGACTACCCAGCCGCCCAGCACGTCGTCCGAGCCGACACCGAAGGATGAAGGGAAGAGCTGCGGCATCAAGGTCAGCACGATATCCTGCCAGATATAGACGCCGAAGGAGACGGTGGCGATGTAGCGGGTGAGGCCGTTGTCGAGCAGCCTTGCCAGCAGTAGCGATTGCGGCAGCGCGCAAAGCGCGATCGCGACCGCCACGGGAAGCAGCGGAAATTGATAGGGAATGCCGAGCCAGGCATAGCCTTCTCCCGCGCCGCCGATCGACTGCGGCAACTGCCATGCGCCCATGACGATCGCCAGCGCTCCGATGATATCGTAGATTGCCGAGCGGCGCGGCGGGAGGATGGTCTGGATTCCGGCAGCCAATGCGCCGATCGCAAATATCGCGAAGAAGCCGATGGGGTTATAGCGCGGCATCCATTCCTTGGCGCCGCCCTGGAAGCCATGTAGCCATCCCTTCCCGAGACTATCGGTCGGGAGATAGGTGACGACAAGCCAGTGGCCGATCAATGATACAGCGATGATGCCAATCCAGAGCAGACGGCTGACGAGAGCGGAGCGTGGCTTCGCATGGAACAGCAGCAGGAAGCCGATCGGCAAGAGAACATAGCAGGTCGTCTCGAAAGGGATCGACCATAGGGGACCGTCCCCCTGCACCGGGAAAAAGGTGCGCCAGTGCCATTGGCTCATCAGAAAGAAGCCGGCGATGTAGCGGCCGACCAGCTCTCCATCGAGCGCAAACCCGTAGACCGTGAAGCTGATCAGGAAGCCGACCGTCAGGGCAAACCAGAAACCCGGCAGAATGCGTGCTGCGCGGCGCATGGCATAGATTTTCAGCGAAGGTAACGGCTGGCCTCTATCCAGCGCCAGCCAGAAAGGCCGCGCAAGAAGAAAGCCGCTGAGAACGAAGAAGACCGAGACGCCGTGATTGCCGAAACGCGCCAGGATGAAGGTCAAATCCAGGTTCGGCGGGATTTTGTAGAAGTTCATGCGAAGCACGAGATGGTGAACGAGCACCATCAAGCATGCGATGGCGCGCATGAAATCCGCTCCTCCCAGACGTCTTCCGTTCTCCATTTCCGTATCCGCCGAAATTCCCTCTCCATTGGGTTAGGTCATCGCGGCGGTTTCGGCAAGACGGATCCCCGAAAGCACGACGCCCGGACCCATGGCGCAGGGCCCGGGCGTCGAACCGATCTCCCGTACCTGCCAGAAACGAGAGACCGGATTCGGATGTTGGAAGGAGGATCAGGCGGCGACGGAGCGATAGGGGCGTGTTGCGCGCGCCGGCTTCAAGGCGTTGCTCCACCAGTTCAGCCGCGCAATCAACAGCACCAGCGATTTGCGGGCGTCCAGCGGATTTTCCAGCGAGCCGTCCTCGGCAAACCTGCCCCAGGGATTGGCGAAGCTGACCGTATCGCGCACGGTAACGGCATGCAGTTCGGCAAAGACCAGCCGCAGCTGCTCGACGGCGCGCAGGCCGCCGGAAATGCCGCCATAGGAAACGAAGGCGACGGGCTTGCCGTGCCACGGCTCATAGACGAGATCGAGCAGGAATTTCAACGAGGCCGTGAAGCTATGATTATATTCGGGCGTGACGACGATGAAGGCATCCGCGTTCGAAAGCCGCGCCGAAAGCGCGGCAACGCCGGGATGCTCGCGGTCATGCTGGAAGGGCAAGTCGAATTCGAGGGGATCGATCAGGTCGATATCGATGAGGGGATAATGCGCCAGTTCCCGAGCGACCCAGTTGACTATCCGGTCACACAGGCGGCCTTGGCGGGTGCTGCCGTAAATGATCGCCAGCCGGGTTCTTTCTGTCATATCTTGCTCCTGCTTTACGCGGTTTGGAGCTCGGGTTATAAAACCTCAAGTAAAGTTGAGGTCAATAGCGCAAAATGGGAAAAATCGAACCTGGTCAATTTTCCAAGCAGCTGACGGTGGGCGAGGTGGCGGCGCGCAGTGGCGTAGCGGTCTCCGCGCTGCATTTCTACGAGGCAAAGGGGCTGATCGAGAGCCATCGCAGCCGAGGCAACCAGCGGCGCTATCCGCGCGAAGTCCTGCGCCGGGTCGCCATCATCAAGGTGGCGCAAAGGGTCGGCATTCCGCTTGCTGAAGTCCAAGCGGCGCTTAAAGCCTTGCCGCAGGGACGCACGCCGACGGCTAGCGACTGGAAGGCGCTCTCGGAAGTGTGGAAAGACGATCTCGACGCGCGCATCGAACGCCTGCAGGGGCTTCGCGACCAGCTGGACAGCTGCATCGGCTGCGGCTGCCTGTCGCTCGACAGTTGTCCCTTGCGCAATCCCTGGGATAGGCTTTCCGAGGAAGGGGCGGGACCGCGGCTGCTCGATCCCGAGGAGTGAATTAAACGTAAGCGCACAATTCGCGGCACCTGTTCATTGAAAATCGAATGAAGGAGTCTGTGTCCACAACGGAGACTGTGGACATAATGGCATTGGATATCTTGACTGGATCGGAGCCCCTTCGGGCTGTGAAGGTTCTTTCCAACGGGAAGCGACGGTTCGATCCCATCGAGAAAGACCGTCTGATCGACGCTGCAATGAAGCCCGGCGTATCAGTCGCCCGCCTGGCCCTGGCGCGCGGCGTCAACGCCAATCAGTTACGCGATTGGGTGAAGCTTCGCCGAAATCGGCAGGCCCAAGACACTTTGACGGTCGTTGCAGGGCCGGAAACGTCGGCCTTTGTTCCGGTGGTTGCAGCGTCGCCGACTGCGCGGCAGCCCGACATGCCGGCCCGGTCATCATCGGCAGGAATGCGGCTGATGGCGTCTTTGCCGAATGGTGTGCGGCTTGAACTTGAGAATGTGGATGAGCGTGCCCTTTGCGCGATGATCGAAGTTCTGGGGCGGTGCGATGTTCCGGCTGGCTGACGATCTTCGCGTCTATCTTCACCGGGACCCGATCGACTTTCGTGCGGGGATCAATAGCCT